>JAJZKY010000874.1 GCA_021803885.1 Planctomycetota bacterium | reverse complement strand
TCCCGCCTAGATACTCCTCAGTAGCTCAATGGCAGAGCATTCGGCTGTTAACCGAAGGGTTGTAGGTTCGAGTCCTACCTGAGGAGCCAATAAATCAATAACTTACAGCTTCCTCGCCATCCGGCTTCGCCAAACTTCGCCAAATTGCATTCGAACCCTTGAGGTTTCTCCCCTTCAAGCCCAAATCCGCATCCGGCATTTTCCAGTTGCCCAGCACCGCTGAGGTGCGCGAGTTTACGGCAGCGACAACGCTCTGCTCGATGGTCTGAACGTACACGTCGCCCGTCGTCTTGATGCTCGCATGCCGCAACATCCCCTGAGTGTCCTTCAGTGTTCCATGCTGCTGCATGTCGGTTCCCAGCGTCCGCCGCATCACCTGAAACGTAACAAGCCGATCCGGGATTCCGAGTTTTTGAGAGACCGGGCGAATGCGCCACCGAAGGAAGTTCTTCCCCCACCGCGGCACTGCCTGGCCCTTCCGCTCTCCTCGCCCAAATGTCGGAAACATCAGAGCCTCTGGTGAGGAATCCTTGGAGAGCTTCCTCCATGATTCGATCACAGGTCTAACCTGCTCCGGGACTGGGATAGGAGTCTTGCTCTGCTTCGTTTTGAGCCGGCCCTTGTAAAACTGACCCTCATAGGCAGTTCCGTGGGGCAAAAGAGCGTCGCCAGTCCAGGACTTCCATTGCAGTCCCATCACCTCGCTGGCTCTCGGTCCACAGAAGATTCCGATGCAGAGCAGGCAAAGATCGTGCACGTCCTCAATGGCGCCAATGAGAGCGAGGATCTGTTCTCTCGTCATCACGGGCTTGTCCGCCAACTTAGCCTGAGGCATTGTCACGTCTTCTCCTGGGTTTTCAGTAATGTACTTGTGCTTCTTCGCCATCCTGGTAATTGCCCGAATGTTGGAGAAGCAAGAGCGAACTACTGAATCCGAATAGCCCCTATCAGCCATTTCGTTGAGAAAGATCTGAATTTGGAAGGTATTCAGCTTCTTCAACGGCAGGTCCCCAAATTTCGAGACCAAATAGTGCTCAAGCTGGTAGGTGTTCGTCTTGCGGTATGCAGGGCTCCATTTGCCCTGTCGCATCGGAATGTAGCGTTCCTTCACAAACCAGCGGAACGTCACCGAGTCATCGGAAGCAATTGCGGGCATTTCGGCGAGCATGCCGCATTCCTTCAAAATCTTCTCCCGCAACAGCTGCTCCGCCTTCCACTTCGGATTTCCCGCCTTGGGGCAGATTGCGACGTTGCGATACTTCCGGACCTCCTTCCCGTCGGCTTCCCGACCGTAGATGAGATATTTGCCGTACCACATCTTCACTTTCTTCCCGCAAAGGTAGACGGTGCCTTGCTGGTACTTCATTGCCATTGCGTTCTCCGTATTCTGCTTCCGGTCCTGGTCGTGGAGAACAATTCAATCATGCACGAATCCGGGGACCGCTGGAAGAGGCTGTTGTATTCCGCTCTCGCATAAAGGCTTCGACATCCTGACGCCGATACCGCATCAGCGGCCCGAGCTTGATACCAGGGATTCGCGGCCACCGCCGCGTCGTATGGTCGCGGACCCACCGTTCAGAGACACCAAGCTTGACAGCGACTTGCCGCGCGTCCAACAGAGGCTCATCTTCGGCGTCCGACGATGTGGAAGGGGTTTCTTCCAAGGGATAGCGATTCTGCACGATTGAAGCGGCCATGAGCGACCTCGATTAGGGAGATTGAAGGAGCACGCTCCGCCGGAGCTGAGGTGCCCGAGCGGTTTTGCCCCCGTTTTCATCAGCGTCTGCCGAAGCTGCTCCGCTGTCCAAGACTTCTGACCTATGGCGCCATAGGTCGGACCGATTGCAGATTTGCGCGCAGTACGCTCAGGTCACCAAAAAGTGACCTATTGACGCCAAAGATTCGTCACCGCAACCTGAGATCGATACGTATTCACGAACGAAGCACAGCAAGGCCCTCTTGAACACTCTGCCCTGGTTCCCCTGGAGGTCACGGGCATGTCTGACTTGCTGGAGTTCCGTTTGCTGAAATACATTGCGATGATCGCCGAAACCGGCAACTTCACGCGCGCCGCGGAGAAGCTGTACCTGGCTCAACCTTCGCTGAGCGAACAGATCATCAATCTCGAAGAGGGACTCGGGATCGAGATCTTCGACCGCAGCGGGAAAAGAGTGGAGCCCACCCCCGCCGGCCTTGTTCTCGTCAGCTACGCCAAAGGAGCCGTTCGCGAGCGCAATGAGATCGTGAAAGCCGCCCGCGCGATTCATCAAGGCGAAGTGCCGCCGTTGCGTCTCGGCTTCTCCAGCTTTGTGCCCACCGTCGTTCTTGAAGGATTCCAGCGGCTCTACGAGAGCGTCTTCCCCGCGTGTCCGGTCCATTTGGCTGGAGGCAATCCAACCCAAATCGTGGAACGCCTGAGACACAAGACGCTCGATTGCGCGCTGCTTCCAATGCCGGTTGAGGGAGACGACATTGCTGCGTTGCAAATTGGCAGCACGCCCTTGGTGGTTTGCATGAGAACCGACGATCCCCTCGCGCAGCTCACCGAGATTCGCCCCGTAGAAATGGCCGACCGGCTCACGGTATTCCGTGACCCGGAAAGTCACCCCTCAGCGCACAAGCGGCTGCTCGAAATGCTTGCTGAATGCGGCGTTCGACCTCAGGTTTCCTGTGCCGCAGCGACA
>JAJZKY010000873.1 GCA_021803885.1 Planctomycetota bacterium | reverse complement strand
GCAGGTGGAACGGACGAAGGTCCTCCGCGAAATCACCATGCGCCATCAGCAGATGGAGCAGATCGAAGCCCATCTCAAAGGCCTGCTGCATCGAGACCAGGATTCGCCAGATATTGTGACGGAGGACCTGACGGAAAGCCCTTTGAAGCACACCTCCGCCGAGCTGTTGCAGATGGTGCGTGGGCACAATCCTGAAGTGCGGATGGATGCCAGCGCGGTCGACAAACAAGATGCGGCACTGGCCTCCGCGAAGCGCGAAGGCAAACCGGATTTTGACCTTGCGTACATGTACCAGAACACGGACCGGAAATACCGCGACTACTACATGCTGACGTTCAACGTCCGCCTGCCGAGGAGAGGACGCGTACACGCCGAGGTCGCCCAGGCAGCCGAGATGCTCGCGCAATCGAGAGCGACCCTCGATGCGGGCCTGCAACAGCAGCTCGCGCAGGTAAAGCAAGGATACGTGACGGTCACAAGCGATGAGCAGCTATTGAAGGAATATCGTGAAGGGCTGATCCCCCAGTCCGACGCGGCATATCGCGCAACTCTCAACGCGTATGCCAATGACCGGGACCAGTTCACGCACGTGCTGCTCTACTTTGTGAATGTTCTGAGCTTGAAGCTCGACGAGGCGCAAGTACTGGCGGACCACGAGACTGCATTGGCCCACTTGGAAACACTGACAGGAGCGACACTGCGATGAACAAATACATCGTACGCACTTCTCTGGTATGGCTTGGCGTTGTTGCAGTTGTCGCCGGGCTGTTCTACTATCGCTCGCGATTTTCTCATCCGGCAGCCGTCCTGCATTCCTCAACCACTTCAGAGTTACAACCGGTCGCGGTTGGCCCTGCTTTGAACGACGAGAATAAGCCTCCGACGCAGGAACAGCAGCCGGAGACAGCGTTGGCCCCCGTCCAACTTACGCCGGAGCGGATGCAGAGCATCGGCGTGAAGACTGGCACGGCGGAGTACAAGCAACTGGCCGATGACATACGCGCCACAGGAACTGTGGACATCGATGAACGGTTGGTGTCGTATGTGCAGGTGCGTTTCCCGGGCTATGTCCGCAAGGTCTACGCCAATGCCACCTATCAATATGTGCGCAAGGGGGAACCGCTCTTCACTATTTACAGCCCCGAGCTTGTCGCTACGCAGCAGGAGTATCTGCTGGCGCGGCAGAACCAGAAAGCATTGAGCGCGAGCACGGTGGATGGAGTGGCTTCCGGCGCTGCGTTGTTGTCCGCTGCCGCAGAACAGCGCCTGCGGCAATGGGAAGTTCCACCCAGCGAATTGCAGCGGCTCAAGCAGACCGGAACGCCGATCGCCGATCTGACCGTCAACTCTCCAGTATCCGGTTACATCACGGAATACAACGCGCTGCCGAACATGTATGTGGAACCGTCTACACGTCTCTACACCGTTGCCGACCTGTCGCGCGTTTGGGTGTACGCCCAGGTCTTTCAGCAGGACGTGGGCCGGTTGAAGCCCGGAGATGCGGTTGGAATCACCGTGGATGCGTATCCAGGCAGGACATTTCACGGAAACATCGATGAAATTCTGCCGCAGGTCGATCTTGCGACAAGGACCGTCCGTGTGCGGCTCGTGATTCAAAATCCTGGCCTGAAATTGAAGCCGGGCATGTATGTGAATTGCGACCTGAAGTCGCCGCTGGGCAGGCAACTCGTGGTGCCAGCTTCCGCGGTCTTCCAGACGGGTAGCAGGCAACTGGTTTTCCTCAACCGCGGCAACGGTAGCCTGGAGCCGAAAGAAGTTGTTTTGGGACCACGCGCCGGTAATGATTATGTCGTACTGAAGGGGTTATCGCCACACCAGAAGATCGTCACCTCGGCAAATTTCCTCATCGATTCCGAGAGTCAATTGCAGGCCGCAGCCGGTTCCTTCATGCCGCCGCCGCCCGGAGCGGGAAATGCTTCTCCGCCAGCCAATGCCACTCCAGCAACGCAGGCCAACATTGACTTTACGACTGCCCCCAATCCGCCACAGAAAGGCACGAATACATTCCGCGTGAAGCTGACGGGTCAGGGCAACAGTCCAGTTGCCGGGGCCGATGTGACTGTGACTTTTTATATGGCGGCGATGCCCGCGATGGGAATGGCCGCGATGAACACCACCAGCAAACTGAGTGATAAGGGTGCCGGACTCTACGAGGGAACAGCCTCGCTTGGCTCTGGCGGAACCTGGCAGGTGACCATTACCGCGCAGAAGAACGGGCAGACCATCGCCATGCGGCAACTACGGGTCAACGCGACGGGAGGCATGTAGATGATCTCTCGCATTATCGAAGTTTGCGCGCACAATCGCTTCCTTGTATTCACAGCAGTCCTGTTACTGACGCTTGCCGGTATCTGGTCGTTACAGCATGTTCCACTGGATGCATTGCCGGACATCTCCGATGTTCAGGTAATTGTGCATACCCAATGGGCGGGCGAGCCGCCCGATGTGATCGAAGATCAGGTCACATATCCCATTGTGACCAGTATGCTGGCTGCGCCGCGCGTGAAAGCCGTGCGCGCGCAGACGATGTTCGGCGACTCCTACGTGTACATCGTCTTCAACGACGGCACCGATCTCTACTGGGCGCGGTCGCGTGTGGTCGAGTATCTACAGCAGATTAGCGGACGGTTGCCGGAGGGAGTGCATCCCGTGATCGGCCCGGA
>JAJZKY010000872.1 GCA_021803885.1 Planctomycetota bacterium | reverse complement strand
GAGCGCGATCCAGTGGACGGAACGTGGCCAAGCGGCACTGCGGCCTTCGAAAAACGCAACGTCTCAGACGTTATCGCCAAGTGGGATCCCGATATCTGTATTCAGTGTGGCAACTGTAGCTTCGTATGCCCACACAGTGTGATCAGGTCAAAGTATTATTCAGCATCGCTACTTGCAGAGGCACCTGTTGGATTTCAGTCAGCTCCCCTAAGGGCAAAGGGTTTGCCGGGAACCGCCTACACCCTTCAGGTCTATGCCGAAGACTGTACGGGGTGCGCACTCTGTGTCGAAGCCTGCCCGGTTACGGCACCAAGCGGCCGCGGTCGACGGGCAATCAATCTCATCCCGAGAGAGCAGGTGATGGATTCAGAACGGAATGCGGTGGCTTTTTTTGAGACCCTACCGGTCATAAAGCGCTCTCGGATTGACTTCGCCACCGTCCGCGGTACGCAGTTTCTGGAGCCACTTTTCGAGTTTTCCGGGGCGTGTGTAGGCTGCGGCGAAACGCCCTACTTAAAACTGCTCTCACAGCTTTTTGGGGAGCGGGCGATTATTGCCAATGCGACTGGTTGCTCCTCCATCTACGGTGGGAACTTGCCGACCACGCCGTGGACGAAGGACGCCTCAGGCCGCGGCCCAGCCTGGTCAAACTCGCTGTTCGAAGATAACGCCGAATTTGGACTAGGTTTCCGCCTTGCTGCGGACCAACACACCAATCTCGCCAGGGATCGAGCGCGACAGCTCCGAGATGAGCTGGGTGCCGATCTGGTAGATATGGTTCTCGAGGCTCCGCAACGGACAGAGTCGGAGCTCCAGGAGCAGCGAAAGCGGGTAGGCGAGCTAAAGGTACGCCTTGAACAGTTAGATAGCCCTGCGGCACGGGATCTGGCGAGCGTCGTCGATCACCTTCTAAGACGCAGCGTGTGGATTGTTGGTGGGGACGGGTGGGCGTATGACATCGGCTCCGGCGGCGTTGACCACATCCTCGCCTCCGGTCGCGACGTCAACGTGCTTGTACTGGACACCGAGGTCTACTCGAACACCGGCGGACAGATGTCAAAAGCGACACCTCTTGGCGCGGTAGCTAAGTTCGCTGCTGCCGGGAAGACGGCGGAGAAAAAGGACCTCGCCCTTCAAGCCATGGCTTACGGGAGCGTCTACGTTGCCCGGGTGGCAATGGGAGCCGATCCGCAACAGACGTTGCGGGCTTTTCGCGAAGCGGAGACCTATGAGGGACCTTCACTGATAATTGCCTACAGTCATTGCATAGCTCACGGTATTGACATGCGCAACGGTTTGGATCAGCAATACAGGGCGGTAGCCAGTGGTTACTGGCCTTTGATGCGCTACGATCCTATGATGCGCGCGGCTGGCGAAAACCCATTCCTGCTAGATTCCCCGCGGCCCCGCCTAGCCTTCTCGGAATACTCACAGCGAGAGCTGCGCTACTCGATGCTCGCCTCCTCCGACCCTCCAGAGGCTGACCGCCTAGCGAGACTGGCGCAGGCGGCAGTCGATCAACGGTGGGCGACCTACGAGGAGATGGCAACGCGTCCAGCCCACCGATTCCCAACAGATGCACGTAAGGATCACGCATGAACTTATCAGCCAACTACATGGGCATCAGCCTAAAGAATCCCCTTGTCGCCTCCGCGTCGCCGTTAACATACACCCTCGATGGAGTGCGGCGCCTCGCCGCGAGCGGCGTTGGCGCCATAGTTATGCACTCTCTGTTTGAGGAGGAGTTGGTTAGCGATGCAGAACACCAGGCTCGACTCTTGGAGGCCGGCTCCGAAAGCTTTGCAGAATCACTGTCTTACTTTCCAGACACCTTGGCACCCAAGGCATCCAAGCACTACCTAGGTCTGCTTGAGCGTGCAGTGAATGCTGTCGAGGTTCCCGTGATCGCAAGCCTCAACGGCGCCACCCCTGGTGGTTGGACTACGCATGCTCGGGACATGGAAAATGCTGGAGCCACAGCGATAGAACTCAACATCCACATGATACCAGTTGGTCCCGGTATCGACGGGCGCGGTGTCGAGGAGCTTCACGTCGAGATCTTGCAACAGGTGAAGGCTGTCGTAAGCGTGCCCATCGCGATAAAGCTGAGCCCTTATTTTAGCTCCGTTGGAGAGATGGCATCCCGCCTAGACAAGGCGGGTGCCGACGGAATCGTACTGTTCAGCCGGTTCATGCATCCTCGCATCGACCCCGAGTCACTTGAAGTAATTCCTAGCGTTGGACTATCGGATCCCGCGGAGTCTCGCCTACCGCAAACCTGGGTTGCACTGCTCTACGGACGCCTCGAAGCTACGATCGTAGCGGCCGGTGGCGTCGAACAGGCTGACGACGTTGTCAGTTATATCCTCGCCGGCGCAGACGCGGTAATGACAGCCTCGGCCCTCCTCCGCCACGGGCCAGGATATGCGGAAAACCTTCTCGACGGGCTCGCTAGATGGATGGCCCGAAAGGGCTTTGACGCACTTGATCAGGTTCGCGGCATGCTTGCGGTTCAGTCAAGTAGTGATGAAACCACGTGGGAACGTACTCAGTATGTGGATGCCCTTCGTGCAGCGAATGCAAATCTGCAGGGTCCTTGGTAATGTCACGAGCAAGACCGGCTGGATCTTTGATCCGGCTCCGCTCCAAAATACATACACACTCAATGCACCTCTCCTGTCTTCGC
>JAJZKY010000871.1 GCA_021803885.1 Planctomycetota bacterium | reverse complement strand
CAAGGTGTAGACAATGGGCTACGCTGCCTTGAGCGGGATGCGGTGTTCTTTGTAGTGCTCTTCGTGCACCCTGCGTCGCTCGTTTGCGCGGTGATAGGCCCAGTAGGCAGGGAAGTCGCCGTTGGCACGAAGGGTCCGCAGCTTTAAGACCGCCTCCGCTCCTTCAAGGCTCCAGCGTGCACCGGTGAGATCCATGCGGTCCTTCACAAGGTGACGGCAGGCGCCTTCGATCACACCCGTGGCGATCGGCCAGCCGCTTTGAAGGGCGGTTGGGTAGTCGAGGTAGGCCTTTTTGCTCACAAGGTAGGAAGCGCACGTGTCGGCGCCTTTTCGTCGCTCGTGAGAGAGGTCAAGGCAGGTGGCCTTGCGTCGGATGGCGGCGGCGACATACCCGGGCCTTCCCTCCAGGACGGCGAGCGCCTTCTCACGTACCCACGCCTCCGCCCTTGGGTCGCCTTCCCGGTAGAAACACCAGGCCGCTTTCCATAGGTACTCCAGCACGTGGATGAAGTCGATCACGATCGTCACGGCCACTTTGCGACGCGCGGCTTCGGTTTCGATGCAGTCGATCTGGTGCTGATTGCCGTCCACCAGCGCCACCCATGGTCTTTCGTGTTCGGGATCCCGCCGGTCGGCTTCGGCAAAGACCTGTGCGATCACGGTCGAGGCATGGTCGACCACACTGGCGGCGAGCCATTTGTTCTTGGCGGTCGGGGCGAGTTTGTGCTCGCTTGTCTTGGCATCGGACTCGGGGGTAGAAGGGGGCAGGATGTCGGCTGCCTTACGGGGCACCGGTGTTGCGTCGTAGACAGCGCCTATTTCGGCCATGCGTTTGCGGTTACGTTTCTCCCCTCGGGAGAGGCGGGTAGCAAGTTTGGGAGTCGCTTGGGCTTGGGCTTTCCTGGTGGCTGGACGCAGGGCATCGGGCCGCATGACGATGCCCTTGCCGTCGGCGCTCAGGACGAGGAGATCGTTCGGCTCGGTCGGCTCTGGAGGGAGAGAGGCGTAGAAGGTGTCCACGTCCTGGGCGGCACGCTTTGTCAGTTCCTCGACCTGTCGTTTGCCGAGAGTCTGGCCCGTGGCCCGGCTGATGGCACCTTGTGCCTCCTCGAACGAGCCGCGGGTCGCTTCGATGGCGGCGAGTCGGCGGAGGCTGTGAGAATGCTGTTCCTTCGGGAGGTTGAGGTCCCCGTCCGCGGGGCAGAGGTTTTCGCTCCCCTTTTGCCGGTAAGCCAAGCGCCTTATGGTGACGTCGCCGAAGATCGTGGTGAGAAGGCGGGTATGGCCCGGTTCCACGCTCCGCCTCGGCACCCCCTGGGCATCCGCGACCCCTTCGAGTCTCGTCTCCCGCGTGGCTCTGAGGTCGTAGTGTTCCTGGAGCAGGGTGCGGAGCACTTCCCGACCGTTTCCCTCAAGCCAGATTTCCAGTTCGAAGTGCTCGAGGCCAGCTGCCTGCGCGCTCTCCAGGTACTCCACCACGGCCTCGAATTTCGCACGAGAGGCGGCAAACGGGTCGCCTCCCGAGGTAGCGTGTGTCATCGGTTCATCCCCCGCTTGCGTGTGGAAGGAGACCGATCGGGGATGATCGGAGCCCTGGGATCTCCTGGGGCGAGGCGACCGTCGGTGAGGAGGGTGCGGAAGCGGGGGTCGAGGGGGTAGAGCCAGATGTCCTTGATCGGCTTTGTGGGACGGCTTCCCTGGGCGAGCCTGCCCCGCCCCTGGCTCTGGCCGATGCGGACCCAGTTGGCCGCGGCGTAAGAGGTCCCGGCGAAGCGGTCGTGCTCGACGAAGGTCTCGAGGAGTACTGGGCGATAGGTATAGCGTTCCTCAAAGTCGTCGGGCAGACGGCGGCAGGCGAGAGAGAGCAGACTTGAGGCGAGACCGCGCACCTGAACCCAAGGGAGGATCAAAAAGCGTCGGTTCTCCACGACGAGATGGAGGTGGGCTTCGCGTTCCGCAGCTGTCCAGCCGATGAAGCGATCCCGGGCCGCAAGCCTCCAGGCGGGTGCGCCAAAGCCGAGGGCCCCAAGAACACGTTCGCCGTCCAAGGCCAGGTAGCGCGTCTGCGCCCCGGCCATGGGCCGACCGCCCAGGTAGTGGTAGCGGGCCATGAGTTCGTTCCAGAGCCGGGCCTGGGCACGGGCCGTGACAGGGACAAGACTCAGGGCCTTCAGGTCACCGCGGGAACCGGAGATCGGTGCCTTTGGATCCGAGGCTGCGGTGAAGGTAGGAGTCTTGAAGCCAGCCGGTTCGCGAGTGGGTAGCGGCAGCCAGATGACGCCATGGGCCTCCATCCGACTGAGGGCAATCTGGCAGGTGAGAAGCTTCGGTTCGCCATCGGGCTTGACCCAGTTCAGGGCCCTACAGACCGCACGGGCAATGTCGGCCCGGGTGGTGTTAAACGGGTCATCGGTGATGTTCCGGATACATTCGATCTCGTCGAGGGTGAATGTACGCCCGCAGTACCGAAACGGCGATTCCTCGGTGGTCTTGTGTGTTGCGTTCATGACCCAGCAATACTACGGACCTGCCGCCATGTCTAGGGGAGTCAATCGGATCAGATCCTGCCGACAGATGCTCTACCCACAATGGCTCAACCAAACGGGCTGTGTCGTTGCATCACTCCACTGCAGCTAGCCATCTGTCCGCTGGGACGTCCCTCCAGAAGAGCCACACCCAAAATGAACCGAG
>JAJZKY010000870.1 GCA_021803885.1 Planctomycetota bacterium | reverse complement strand
ACGATCATCCAGATGCCGGCGCCAACCGTCATCCTGGGGTTCGTGGCCTGCATGCCCGGAGCGAAAATCGCCGAGGCCAGAGCCCCAAACGTCGCTTCGATTGCCAGATAAAGAAACGTCCCTGCGAAAATACCCGACCAGGATATATTCCGGCTTGCCGGTGCAAGCTCAGTCGTTCCTGCGTAACTCGGAACAGATGATGCCATGGAATCTCAAGGGTGCCTGCTTCAGGTTGAAGCGTATGAGCCTCTCAGCCTATACAAAAGCCCGGCAACATTTTCGAGGCCCAGCGGCTGGCAGATGTCGTGCCTCGAATAGACCCACTCATCAAGTGGGAAGACTTCGCATCGCGAACGGTTACTGCAATTTATTGCTGCCCACAGAAAATCCTCGCGACTCAGTTATCTCCAAAGGCAAGACTTCCCCTCAGCACATCTCGGAGCCGCCCACACCCCTCACCCAGTAACTTTGCCGGGAATTACCCCTCAAATTGATATCCTGAACTTAGCAGCACTAAAAAAGCGGCCGGAGTCCAGCCGCTTTTCCCGTCTCTTCTTGCCCTTCTTTGTGAGATATCCAGAAAAATCGCCGATAAAGGGTTATCCACCCTTTAGATTCAACCACTTCCCAACAAAAAGACCAGGGATTTATAACTCAGTAACGGGTACTCCACCCCATAACATCAACAACTTACCCACAAAAACCATCGGGGTCGGCAAAAGCTCTTTTCTCCGCTTGCCTCAAAGAATCTGCCCGCAACCCATTGAAAATATACGCAAAACTGGTTTTTGCGGCGAAGCCGCGATCGCCTGGACGGCCAGTCCCCGTGCGGCCAAGTCCTATGCCGTCTCCTGCAACCGCTCCACGGCCTGTCCCACGCGCAGCACCGTCGCTTCGTCGAAATGCTTGCCCAGGATCTGGATCCCGATCGGCAGCCCGTCCTTCGAAACGCCGCACGGAACCGAAGCCCCGCAAATACCCGCCAGGTTCGCCGTCACCGTGTAGATGTCTGCCAGGTACATCGCCAGCGGATCATCCGACTTCTCGCCAATCTTGAACGCCGGCGTCGGCGTGGTGGGAGTCACAATCGCATCCACCTCGGCAAAGGCATTCAGGAAGTCCTGCGCCAGCAACCGCCGCACTTGCTGGGCCTTCTTGTAGTAGGCGTCATAGTAGCCCGCACTCAGCACATAGGTCCCCAGCAGGATGCGCCGCTTCACTTCCGCGCCAAATCCCAGATCGCGCGTCTTGCGGTACATCTGGGCCAGCGTCTCCGCCTCCGGCGCGCGAAACCCATACCGAACCCCATCAAACCGCGCCAGGTTGGCGCTCGCCTCCGCCGTCGCAATCACGTAGTAGGTCGGCACCGCATATCGCGTATGAGGCAGCGAAATCGGCTTCACCTCGGCCCCTTCGGCCTTCAGCCGCGCAATCGTCCCCTCCACCGCTTCCCGCACCTCAGGGTCAAGCCCCTCGCCGAAGTACTCAGCCGGAACCCCCAGCCGCATCCCCTTCACGCCTTTGTCCAGGCCCTCCGTGTAATCCGGAACCGGAGCCGTTGACGAAGTCGCGTCCATCACATCATGCCCGGCAATCACACCCAGCACCTCGGCCGCGTCGCGCACATTCCCGGCGAGCGGGCCCACGCGATCCAGCGATGAGGCAAACGCAATCAGACCGTACCGCGACACACGCCCATATGTCGGCAGCACGCCCACCACGCCACAGAATGCCGCCGGCTGCCGGATCGATCCGCCCGTATCCGTTCCCAGCGTCACCGGAGCCATCCCCGCTGCCACCGCCGCCGCCGAGCCTCCGCTCGACCCGCCCGGCACGCGATCCTCGCCATGCGGATTCCGCACCACGCCGTAAGCCGAATTCTCATTCGACGAACCCATCGCGAACTCATCGCAATTCAGCTTGCCCACGATCACCGCGCCCGCATCGATCAGCTTCTGCACCGCCGTCGCGGTGTAAGGCGGCTGGTAGCCCTTCAGAATCCTGGACGACGCCGTTGCCGGCATCCCTTCCACCGTCAGCACGTCTTTGATGCCGCACGGCAGTCCCGCCAGCCGCAGTTTGCCCCGCTCCGCTGGCGCCATCGCATCAATCTCGGCTGCACGCGCCGTCGCATGCTCACGGGCCACGGAGAGATAGGCGTTGACCCGCTTGTTCCGCGCATCGATCGCGTCCAGGCTCTCATGCAGCAGCACCGTTGCCTTTCGCTCGCCTGCGCGCAACCCCGCAACCACCGGATCCGTAAACAGTTTCTGACTCGTATTCTTGGCCATCAGTCTCTTTCCGCCCCTACCGCTCAATCACTTTGGGAACCTTGAAGTAGCTCTCATCCGCCACCGGAGCGCTCGCCATCACCCGCTTCCGCTCCAGCGATGCCCGCACCTCGTCCTCGCGCAGCGAAGCATTCTCTCGCTCCGCCCCATGCAGCAGCGCGGCAATCTGGGCCAGCGGTTCCACCTTGGCCGTATCCAGCTCGTTCAACTGCTGCACATAGCCCAGGATCGCGCTCAAGTCCCGCTGCATCCGCGTCTCTTCGTCGCTGCTCAGTTCCAGTTGGGCCAATTCCGCCACCCGGCGGACATCTTCAAGGGAAACTGCGTCTCTCTCTGTCATAAGCAAGAAAACGAAGCGGCGGTCCCGCCTCGTTCACCAGTGTATCGTGCTGCCCTGATGCGAT
>JAJZKY010000053.1 GCA_021803885.1 Planctomycetota bacterium | reverse complement strand
CCGGTGAGCATTTTTTTTTTACCAGTGTGCTGGGCAGGCTGGTGAGCTGAATATCGGCCTGGGCTGCGGCCAGCAGTATCACACCTCGGGCATGGCCCATGAGAATGGCAGTACGCGGATGTTTGTAGTGAGCGTAAAGCTGCTCTACAGCCATGTGATTGCAAGGGAAATCGGCCAGTAATTCGGAGATTTGGCGGTGCAGTTGATGCAGACGGTCGGGCAGGGGATCCTTGGCGCCGATGCGCAAGACGCCAGCTTCTTCCAGGGCCGGGCCGCGGCTGTGCAGGGTCAGCAGTGCGTAGCCGGTGATATGCAAGCCAGGGTCAATACCAAGAATTCGCATGTGCCGCTCCGTGCCTGGGGGGTTATGCAGAGGCCAGCAGGGCTACACAATGGCAGGCAATGGCCCGCTCCTGGCCAATGGCATCCACCAACTCGTTGGTTTTACCTTTGATATTGACGCAATCGAGCGGAATTTTAAGCAGTTGGGCCAAACGGTTGCGCATGGCGGGTTTGTGCGGTGCGAGCTTGGGGCGTTGGGCAATGATAACAACATCAACATTCACCACGTGCCAGCGTGTTTTGGCCAATTCCACCATCACCGCGTCGAGCAGGCTTGCGGAGTTGATGCCTTGATATTGAGGATCTGTGTTGGGAAACAATTCGCCGACATCGGGCAGGGCCGCGGCGCCGGTGATGGCGTCAATAAGGGCGTGGATCACGACATCGGCATCGGAATGGCCGGCCAAGCCCACGTCATGAGGTATGGCGATATTGGCCAGCACAAGAGAGCGCCCGACCTGGGTGCGGTGCAGGTCGTAGCCGAGGCCCACGCGATATTCATTCATAAAAAGCCTATTCGTTAATGCCATATTCCTTGATTTTGCGGTAAAGCGTTCTTTCGCCGATTCCCAGCGACCGGGCGGCCTGTTCCCGGTTTCCATTGAACATTTTAAGAGTTTTGTCGATGGCTTGCTTTTCCAGGTCCGCCAGAGTCATGCCGACCAGGTTGGTGATGGCGGTGCTTTCACCGACATCGACGTGCTTCACAGGCACCAGCGCCGTGGTGGAGAGAGTTTCTACTGAATAGGGGCCGACAATATCCGCGGGAATATCGGCCACGGTCAACAAAGGCCCGGGGGCCAAGGCAATCATGTTGTCAATAACGTTTTCCAGTTGCCGCACATTGCCGGGCCAGTCGTAGGCAACCAGGATTTTGCGGGCGTCGGGTTCAATGCCGGTGATGACTTTGCCGAGGCGTTGCGCGCTTTTTTCGATGAGGCTTTTGATGAGAGGCAAAATATCCTCACGGCGCTGACGCAGCGGCAGCAGGTGAATGGTGGCCCCTTTGATGCGAAAGTACAGATCGTTGCGGAAATCCTTGATACGTACGGCGTGCTCCAGGTCTTTGTTGGTGGCGGCGACAAAACGGACATCCACATCAATGGGGTCATTGGACCCAATGCGAACAATCTGGCGGTCCTGCAGCACGCGGAGCAGCTTGGCCTGCATGGCCAGGGGCATGTCGCCGATTTCGTCGAGAAAAAGGGTTCCGCCGTCGGCAAATTCAAAACGGCCCTCGCGATCGCTGCGGGCGTCGGTAAAAGCTCCACGGACATGGCCGAAGAGTTCGTCTTCCAGGGTGCTTTCATTGAGGCCGGCGCAATTCAGGGCAACAAACCGGCCGGCGCTGCGGCGGGAATTCTGGTGAATGGCCCGGGCCATCAATTCCTTGCCTGTGCCGGATTCTCCGAGTATGAGCACACTGATGTCTGTAGGGGCAATTTGCCGCACCATCTGCAACGCGCGGCGCATGGGTTCACTGTTGCCGATGATTCCCTGCATCCCAAATTTTTGGTCCAGGGCGATCTGAAACCGTGAGTTTTGTTTGTGGAGGCGGATTTTTTCGGCTGCCCGCCGCACCTGGGCACGGATGATTTCCAGATCCAGCGGCTTTTGAATAAAGTCCCAGGCGCCGCTGCGCATGGCTTCTACGGCGGTGGAAACATCGCCATGTGCGGTTACGACTATGACTTCCGTGGCGGGGCGTGTGCGGCGGACGAATTCCAAGAGGTCAAAGCCATCGCGGGCGGCATCCATGCGCAAGTCAGTGATGACCAGATCAAATTCCTCTTCGGTAAAAAAGCGTTTGGCATCGGCGAGATTATGCGCCTGCTTCACCGGCAAACCCATACGGGCAATGGCTTCGCTGATGGCATCCGCGTGATCCACCTCGTCATCAACAATCAAAACCCGGATTGAATTTTCGCGACTCATGGACCATAAAATAACGCAGTTGGCGACATTCAGCCAGTGCGCGGCGATGACTGAAGTCTATAACCGCCGGCGAGGCCGTAGCCATTGACGAATGCGGCCAAATCCATCATTTTGCGACCTATTGGTTGAATGGTCAGGACCGAGAGCGTACCGGCGCCGCAGGCGATGGTGAAATCCGGCAGGACGGCGCCAGGCGCGATCCCGCCGGGAGCTGAAACGGCGGGTTTGGCTTGGCATTTGTGGAGGATTGCGGCAGTGCGCAGCCTGCCATCGGCGGTAAAAACATCGACCGCACAGCCAGGCCATGGCGACAAGCCGCGGATTCTCGCGGAAACTTCTGTGGCGGATTGAGTAAAATCAACCCATCCCATGGCCCGGTTGAGCTTGGGCGCCTGGGAGGCGCGGGATTCGTCCTGCGGTGTGGCCGACAGGGGGGCGCCGCTGTCCAACTTTTCCAAAACATGCACCAGCAGCGGAGCACCAAGTATGGCCAGATGGTCGTGCAATTCACCCGCGGTTTGGGTGTCTCCAATGGGCGTATGGCACACCCCCAACACATCGCCCGCGTCCATGCGATTGGCGACACGAATCACTGATACCCCGGTATGCGTTCGTCCGGCAAGAATGGCTCGGTTAATCGGGGCGGCTCCGCGAAATTCAGGAAGCACCGATGCGTGCAGGTTAATTCCGCCGTGGAGGGCTAAAGCCAACAGTGCCTCGGATAGCTTTTGTCCAAAGGCGATAACCACCAGCACGTCCGGCGCCAGAGAAGCGATCCTGGAAAGCAATTCCGGGTCGTTGACGTTTGCGGTCGTGGTAACGGACAGCCCATGGGAGCGTGCAAATTCCGCTACGGGAGTGGGTGTAAAATGCCGTCCCCGGCCAGCCGGGCGATCCGGCTGTGAAATAACTTCAAGTACGTGATGGTGGCCGGTAAGTAGGCGTTGGAGCGTCGGAATGCCAAAAGCGCCGGAAGAAAGAAAGACTATTTTCATTCCAGATCAGCTCCCGGCGCGTTATCCCGCTGCGATGGCCCCGGTGCGCACGTTCGGGCTTAGGGCGTCTTTACTGAATCCTTAGACCGCCAGCGAGGGCTGGGTGGGCTGGACTTTTTCTTTAATAATGGGCATGCGGTCGCGCACTTCCGAGGCGATGCGAGCGTTGGGGAATTCATCAATGATCTGCTGTCCGATGCGCAACGCTTCGGGCCAGTTTTTATCATTGACGTGCAATGCAAACTGCACGCCGAGCTGCTGGAGTTTCTTTTTGAACACATCGCGGGCGATTTCCTTGTAACCTTCGGCTTCACCCGGGGTCAGGTATTGATCCAACTGCTTGAGAAGTTCCACACTGCGGTCCACATCATCCTTGGAGACAGAATCCTTCCATTCCCGCAGCAGCGATCTTTTGTGGGCTTCGCGGGAGGCCTGAAGACGCTCGGGTAGCCGCTGTATATCGGGATGAGAGGAAAACATGCGCATGAGTTGTTCCATTTCCCGATAGCAGGAGGTCCAGTCATAACGTTTGAGGAGCTGATCAAAATGGACTAGAGATTCGCGGACTTCAGTTTCGATGAATTTGCGGCGAGCGGTTTCGATCATGTCGCGCAATTGCATGGATTCCTGTTTGCTGCCGAAGCGTCGCTCCATTTCACTGGTGAGCCAATAGGCGGCTTCGTAATCATTTTTATCAATGTCCTCCCGGATGGCATGGCGAAGGGCCTCACGATCTTTATGGCGATAGGCCACCTGCTTGGCGGCATCGGAAAGCGAAACACTTTCGCGGATGGCTTCGAGTTGCTGCCGCTGACTTTCCATGGCTCCGCGGATTTGTTCATAGCGCCAGTGTTCGGCCGCGGTTTGCCGTAAGCGGATGGCCAGCAGTGGTTCAATGAAGCCCACGGCGATGGTAATCGTCAGACCGAAAAGCATAATGGCCAGACTGGGCGTGGCCTGGCTAAACGCCTGCCAGCCGCTAACATGGCCCGGAGTATCTTTGAGGGTAATAGCCAGACAAAGAATGCCCAAGATCAGGATTAAAATACCCAGACTCAAGAATACAAACAGAACTCGCTTGGCGTGAATAATGGCGGTTTCGACGTTCATGATTTATACTCCTGTCTATGGGCGCCGCATGGTGGATGTCACAGCATCCGTAGCCATTTGCCCGCGGTCACCCTTTAACCCTGACTCACCCCGGAACGCCCGGAGCATGCTCCGGCTTTCTCACTTTAGAAATGCCACTCGCACTTCATGGTAGACATCCAAAGTGTTTTGGTCAATAGCATATCGAATATTATGCGACTGCCGGATTAACAAAACAAGTCCTCAACGAGGATACCGACTGGATTTAACCAGTCTGATATGATAAATTGATGAAAATAGGCCCGCTTATCCGATAGTGGGGTTTAGGGATTACACAAGGTTCGGTCCATGGCCGCCAGCACTGCTAAAACTCGCTCACGTAAACGGCCAGTAACATATGGCCGTGTTTTTGCGGTCTTGGTCCTTCTGGTGTTTAGCTTGTCGGTCTGTGCGGGTGTTCTGCTGTTACTGGAAGGTCGTCCCATTACAGGGGTCAGCCGGTATAACCTGCTGGCTTCGAGCAAGGGCGTGAACCTTGATCATGTTAATATCGGGCGTTTGGCCGCGGATGTGCGGGCGCGGCGGTGGAAATACATTGTCATTTATCAGTCGAACAGTTCCGCCGGTGATGCCGCGGAGCTTGCTCGTGGCCGTTTATTGGAAGCTACCCACGGTTCCGGCGGGTCCGGTCGCCGGGTGCTTCAGGAGGTACCCGCTGACTTTCATTTTGTAATTGATAATGGACGCAACAATGCCGGCAAGATGGATGGGTCTGTGGAAACAGGAACGTCGTGGCTGCGTCAGGAGTTTTCCGCCCCCTATGGCCAGTGGCCTGACCCTCGTTATCATCGCTATACTGTTTATAAGAAAGCCATTGGTATTTGTCTAATAGGGAATGTGAATGTCCGACCTTTCACGCGGAATCAGGTAGCTGTTCTGAGGCACTTGGTTCGGCAACTTCAGCGGAAGTATAATGTTCCTGAGTCGCGGGTGAAGTTTCAATGGGCAATTGCCAACGATTCCACCCCACAAGAAGCTGCATTTTCCAGCCAATTCAATCGGCTGTTGGGCCGTTAAAGAGGCTTGGCACATCCATATTGTTTTAGGCCGCAGCAATGCTGGTTCGCATTGCCGCGTTGTTTTATTGGCGTAAGGCAGGCCATGGCGGTATTTGCCAACATGTTACCCGGCTCATTTGGCCGATGGTTATGGGGAGGTAGCCCTGATGGAAAAGGTATTGAACGAGATTTAATGGAACCATTGCCGGAAATATCCGATTTTGAAGTGCTTTCGTGTCTCGGCTACGGAGCCAGAAGCACCATTTACGCGGTGTGTGAAAATCGGACCGGCCAGGTATATGCTCTCAAAAGGGTTATACGCCGCAGTGCCGAAGATGATAGGTTCCTGGAGCAGGCCAGCCAGGAATATCAGATCAGCAGCCAATTTGACCATCCGGCTCTACGCAAAAGCCACCGGCTGATCAAAAAACGAAAAATGCTGACCACCGTTGAACTGCATTTGGTGATGGATCTTGTGGATGGCACGTCATTGGATTCAGAAAGGCCATCCAATTTACGAAATCTTCTATCTATTGCCTGCCAAGTAGCGCGTGGGCTTGCCGCCATGCATAAACTCGGTTACGTCCATGCGGACATCAAGCCCAACAACATTCTGGTGAACGCGGATGGTCAGTGCAAGATCATTGATTTCGGCCAGAGTTGCAGCATCGGTACGGTCAAATCCCGCATACAGGGAACCCCGGATTATATTGCTCCAGAGCAGGTGGCACTGGGGCCACTGACGCCGGCCACGGACATTTTTAATTTTGGGGCCACGTTTTACTGGTGTGTCACGGATCGGCATGTGCCAACAGTAATTCCTAAACGCAGGCAGGGATTGGCGGCCGTTTCGTCGCGAGAACTGGTGTCACCGCACGAAATTAATCCGCGCATTCCGGTTTCATTTTCCAAGCTCATTTTGGAGTGCATTGAAAATCGTCCGTCGGATCGGCCCGCAGGCATGGATGAAGTGCTTTCCCGCTTGGAATTGGTCTTAAGCCTGAGTTCCGCCATGCGTTTGGACGATACGCTGGGTTTAGGGGGCGCCAGCCAGGCCGCCACCAGCAACAAAGACGACACGGTCACGTAACGGGATCGGACCTCGGAGTTCAGGCGCGGCCAGACCGGACCCATGAAAGCGGTGAAATATGCCGATGGCATGGGCCGCGTATATAGGCCCTATGGTGCGGACCAATTTTTATGAAGACCAATCATGTGCTTGACCTGCTGATGAGCGCAGCCCACCAGGCCGCAGGCAATCCACTGCGAAACGGCCAACTCTTGCATTTGCCCGCAGAGGGCGAGTTGATGATCAGCGGCGATTTACACAACCATCGCCGAAATTTTGAACGTATCGTCGCCCTGGCCGCGTTAGACGCTTTTGGCCAGCGGCATGTGGTGTTGCAGGAACTCATCCATGGTGGAGCCTTGGGGGCGCAGGGCGAAGATAACAGTCTGGACTTGGTTCTGGATGCCATTGCCTGGTCCATGGAGTTTCCCGGGCGTGTGCATTTTATTTTGTCCAACCATGACTGGGCTCAGATATTTGGCATGCCGATTCTCAAGGATGGATACGATCTCACGGAGCGCTTCAATCGTGCGTTGGCAGTGAATTTCGGCGGACGGGCGGCTGAGGTCGCGGCGGCATTTCGCCAATTTGTGTTGAGTTTGCCGCTGGCATGCATCACGATTAACGGAATTTTGGTCAGCCATTCGCTGCCTGGGCCTGCGGATATGGCTCATTTTGATGCCAGCATACTCACTCGCCCACTGGTTCCCGGCGATTATGCCAGGATGGCGTCGGTCTACCGCATGATTTGGGGTCGCCATCAAAGCGCGGCCGTGGTTCAAGAGCTTTCCCGGGTTTGGTTTTCCGATATTTTTATCTGCGGCCATCAACCGCGGGAAGAGGGATTCGGCGAAATCGCCGAGCGAATATTTTTGATTGATTCTTCGCACAATCACGGCGCGGTGGTGGCCATTGATCTGGCCCGGCAATATACCGTGCCCGGTTTGCGCCAGCAGGTGATATCGCTTGCGGCGGTAGCGTAGCGAGGGGTTATTTGCCGATGCAGAATCGGCCAAAAATTTTACCCAGTAGTTGATCCGGGGTGATCACTCCGGAAATGTCGCCTAAGGCCTGCAGGGCCTGTCGCAGCTCTCCAGCCAGCAATTCCGGCATGGTATTGCCCGCGGTGGTGGCGCAGAGTGTGGCAGCTTCCCGTATGGAGTCCAGCGCTTGATGAAGAGCCGTACGATGGCGGGCGTTCAAGGCCACCTGGTCGCGGGTCAACATGGGGCCTTGGCTGATGACATTGACGATCAGGTCTTGAAGTTCATCGAGATTGTGACCGGTGCGGGCGGAAACACGGACGGTCGGCCCGTGGGGCTGGTGGACCTCCGCAGCCGAAAATTCTGCAAGATCAGCCTTGTTTTGGACCCAAATCAGCGGTACACCATATTTTTCGACGACCTTGGACAGGTCCAGTGCGGCGGGTGGGAAATTTTCCGGTGGTGCGGTTACCAGGAGAATGACATCGGCGGCGAGCAGGTTTTGCTCCCGCGCCGCGTCCATTTGCAGGGCCAAAGGGGAGGTGAAATCGCCCATGCCTGCAACATCGGTCAGCCGAAACTGTCTTCCCTTGTGGCAGATGCGTACCGAGATCGCATCCCGTGTGGTGCCGGCCAGGTCTGAAACAATCGCCCGGTCCTCACCCTGCATAGCGTTTAAAAGGGAACTCTTTCCGACATTGGGCCGGCCCAGCATAACCACCGCCGGCAGCGCATCGGAATCTTCCCACCGGCTGGCGCTATCCACCAGGGCGGCGATCTTATTTTCCATGGTCTGCAGTCGTTGGTTTAATACAGCAGATGAGATGAAGCTGATATCCGGCTCTTCGGTAAAATCAATGTTGGCCTCAACCAGGGCCAAAAGTTCGGCCAGTTGGTCGGCTAGAGCGTGCGTCCAACGGAATAATTCTCCGCGGCGCAGGTTTTCAGCCGCGCGGAGTTGGCGCCGGTTGCGGGCGGCAATGGTGGCGGCAATGCCTTCGGCTCGCGTCAGATCAAACTTGCCGCCACAAAACGCGCGGGCCGTGAATTCGCCGGGTTCTGCGCTCCTACCGCCGGCCATCAGCAGTTCGGTCAGCAGAATTTGCAGCAGCACCGGAGACCCGGGCAGATGAATTTCGGCCATCATTTGGCCGGTGAAACTGCGCGGCGCCTGAAACAGGATCACGCCCGCCGGAGCGTCAACACTGCGCACCTGCGCCGGAAGCCAGAAGCCCGTAGTCAACGGGCACTCCAGCTCAAGGACCTGCATGGCCAAATGATGCGAGTTGGGGCCGCTGAGGCGGATAATTCCCCTGGCTCCGCAGCCGGGTGGCGAGCTGATGGCAACAATGGTGTCGGTGGTAATCATGGCGGATCGCCCAGGGCGGTTGGAGGATTATCGCCCATCACGTTGTTCCGGCCAAGGCTGCCGCAGCGTCCATTTTTCGCAGGTGGCGCCGCACCAACCAGGAATCCACGAGTCCGCCGAGCGTACTGGCGCAGATGTACAAGTTTAACCCCGATGGAGCGTTGTACAAAAACAGCGGAAAAAGCAGAATCATGTATTGAGAGATCATTTGAGTTTGCCGTTGCTGGGGGTCCGTGGGGGGTGGAGAAAGTTTCATCTGCATCTTCATTTGCAAAAAGAAAACCACGCCTAAAAGCAACGGCAGGAGATTAAAAGCAATGAAGTTGTGCCCCTCAAACTGGTATCCGAGAATGGGGATATGAAAGCCAATTTGATGGCTGTAGATGGTATCCGGATTGGATAAATTGGTAATCCATCCCGGAATGAAGCCGGCTTGACGCAAGTCTATGTCCACGGCCAGACCGGAATACAGCGCAATCCAGATAGGCATTTGCAGCAGCATGGGCAAACACCCCAGAACGCTGCTGGCAGGATTCACGTTGCGTTCTTTGTAGAGCGCCATGGTTTCCTGCTGGAGGCGGGTTTTATCCTTGGCGTATTTGGTTCGCAGGCGTTCCAGATCCGGCGCCAGTGCCGCCATTTTTCGCTGGGTTTTGGTCATGGTGATCTGGCCGTAGCGGGTCAAGGGGTGCAGCAGCAGACGGATGACCAGTACAAAAATCATAATGGCGATGCCATAATTGGGAATCAATGCGTGGATCCACGTCAAGATTTTGAGAATGGCCAGAGCCAGCCAGGCAAAGGTCAGAAACGAACACCAACTGCCCTGGTTAAATTGTATTACGGCCAGATAATGAAACAGATTGTATTCGTAGGCCGCGGAGCCTGGTTTGGCGTGGGCGGACCCGGCCAGGATGGATCGCTTTTTCGGGCCAAAATAAACGCCGATGGGCATGGCCGTGTGACCCCCGCCGGGAATTTGCAGCGTGGCGCCATGCAGCACGACAGCGGCAATGCCGCGTGGTTCGGCGCTGGTGGGCTCAGATCCGATGCGCTTGACCCAGGCGGAATGCAGATAGGTGATGCGCGGAATCTGCTGGCCGTTGTCCAGTGGATCCCAGTGAATGGGGCCGTACGGCAGTGGGCGTAGGATGGCCGTAAAAAAACGATTGGACGTGGCGATCCACAGCAGGCGATTGTGGCCGGTAAATAGCCCGAGTTTTACCGGTTTGGCATCAGGATCGGCCATGGCGGTCTGGTACACCTCGGGAAAACCGCTGGTATCCAGATAATGGCTTTGTTGACGATACCCGGCGCTCATAAAGGTGCGCAAATCTTCCTGCCGGTCTTGCAGCGGCAGGCTGATAGGTCCAAGTTCATTGACGGCAATGCTTATCGGTCTGGAAGTCAGGTTGTAAATCCGCTGCGTGATGCGCACATCATAGGTTTTCGGGTTGATGCGAAAAGTTTTGTTGATTCTGGCCAGCGGATGGCCGGTGGCATCGTCCACGGTCACGCTGAGCGTGGTACTCAGGCGGCGGCCGTTTTGGGGGGCCTTCAGCACGCCCCAAACCACGTGCCCCAGCGGGTAGTATTCGCCGTTGATCAGGGCGCTGGTGGTGGCAAAGGGGAGCGGCACGTGCGGGTGGGCGGTCAGCAGGAGAAGCGGTTGATTGGAACCGATATGCTGACGATATTGGGCCGCATTGAGTTGGACATTTTCAATGCCCGCGGAAACACTGCTCACACGAACCGCCAGCAAATAGGGTTGTCCCTTAACGGCGCTGCCCAAGGTAATGAAGGTAGGTTTGACGGCATTTACGGGCACCAGTTGAATCTTCGCGCCGGAGCCGCCGCTGGCGGCCCCCGCGCCGGCCCGCTGGTGGAGGCTCGGTTTACTTTTGGGCTTGATGAAAAAGTGTGTAAACAATTGCATGGCCAGGAAAGCCACGGCGAAAATCATCAGAAAATTGAGTAGTTTTTTACCGTTCATCAAAACCTCAGTAGGGTATTGGGTCAAGCCGTGGTCCGGCATCGGCCAACTGTTGCATCATAAAAATCGCCCGGGCCAATTTTACAATCCACGGATTTGGCCCGGGGGCTTGCGGCTGGTGCGGCCGGGCCGCCATTCCACATTCCTTAAACACCTTCCAGCAGGCGTTGACCCAGGAAGTTATCGAGGGCGTCGATGGAGCGCACCTTCTCCACCGTTGCGTTGACATCATAGGACAGGCGAACGAATTCCACCGTGTCTGTGTGGAGAATGGCAAAGCTCGCCCGCGGATCGTGGTCCCGCGGCTGGCCCACGCTGCCAACGTTGATCACCGCCTTTTCAGTGCTGATGGTGTAACGGTTGTCCAGATCAGCGGGGGAATAAAAATCCGGGTGTTCTACAAAGACCCCGGGCACATGGGTATGGCCCACGAAGCACAGGTGGGGCACTCGGTCAAAAATACCCGCCAGTTTTTGCGTGGCCGAGTAAATATCGTCTGGAAAAATATATTCGTTGATGGGGCGCCGGGGGGATCCATGCACGGCCAGAAATTTTTCGTTTAACATGCGGGTTGGCATGGACCCAAGGTAGCGCCACCGTCGGTTGCGTCGCGGCCTGTCCGGGTCACATTCAAACTGCTGGCGTGTCCAGAAAGCCGCATTTTCTGCCGCGGTATTAAAATTATAAGGCTCATAAAAGATCGCGAAATCGTGGTTGCCCATAATGGTAAACTGACAATTCTCCAGCACCAGATCAATGCATTCCAAGGGATTGGGGCCGTATCCGACGACATCTCCCAGGCAGCAGATTTTCTTGATGCCCCGTTTGGCGATCTCGTCAAGCACAGTGGTCAGGGCCTCAAGGTTGGCGTGAATATCTAAAATAATAGCCAGGGGGTCTGAATTTCCATTGGCTGATGGTGGCGGTGCTGGCGCCGCCGCCAGGGGATCAGCAGAATTAGCTTCGTGCACATTGCGAATACTGGAAAGTCCAGCGAGATGTTCTGATTTTTCGTCCAAAGTCGTCGTGATTCCTGCATCGGATCTTCTACAATGGGCCGCAAGACGTTATGCTGGCGTCCATGGGAAATCCGCCCGCTTGGACCGCGCGAGCCCGCCGCGTTGGCGGGTACGGCCGGGAACGCTTCGGCTCGTGCGGAATTTTGGCCCTTTGGGCCGGTTTCCCAAGCTGTACTCTAGTTGAGCGGATAGGCTGGCGTCAAATGGCTGCGGTCGCCTGGTTCGGCCAATGGAGGGCTGGAGCTGGTGTGGCTCAACAACCGGACGTTGACACTGCCGCACTCCAAAGGAGGTTTGCGATGAATGGTAGGCATTCCGATGACGCCGCGGCATTGGCCGCCACGCGATTGGCTTTTGGCAGCCATTCACGGGAGTGGTCCGGCAATCGATATGTGTATCCGGTGGTGTCGCGGCGCAGCGGCGGCTTAAGCATCGGCATTAATTTAAACCCGGATAAAATTTGCAATTTTGACTGCATTTATTGCAGTGTGGATAGACGTGTACCCGGCCAGGCAGGGCGGGTGTCGCCATGATCTCCGCAAGCCGCTGGGTATAAGCGAGTATTTCTTCCGGCCCCGGCGATTGCCCGCCAATCCGCATCAGCAGGGTTTGAATCACCGTTGGCCGCACCCGCGCACACCACGTAATGTTGCGTAAAATCCGCGCAAAGCCCACGCCCGGTCGATTCACCAACTGATAATACGCGGCCGTGCCCGCATCCAACTTGGCCCAGATTTCTCCACCATGTTGATCCAGATATTCCAGAGCGTCGCGCACGGGCCGGCGGCCAAACATCGTGGCATTGGTGATCAACACCAATTTTACCGCCGATAAGCCCACCGCTTGCAG
>JAJZKY010000869.1 GCA_021803885.1 Planctomycetota bacterium | reverse complement strand
CGTTCACGGCGGCGCGGAAAAGCGTTGGTTCGCTCGAAGACATATTGAAGCCAGCCGCCGTTAAACAACGATTCGCGGGCCATGTAATGAATCTGCCGCGCCAGGGCGATGCCGATAAGCCAGGGGTCCAGCAGGCTCTGATGATTGGTCACCAGAAGCGCGCCGCCGCGGCGGGGGATGTTTTTCCGGCCGGCGATACGCACATGAAAGAAAAGCACGGCGATCACTTGCAGGAACATCTTGCCGACCTGCCAGAGTGCTACCTGGACCCAGCCCGTTCCCTCGCCGCGGTAGGTGTAGGATATCCGCGGAACCGGCGCGCCAGGCGCCGATTGGTCATCACCGGTCGGCGGATCGGACAAAATTTCTTTCGGCTTCGGCCCGTCGCTCATGGATGGACGCTCCTCCACAGGCGAGATATCATCGCCGCGACCACCTCTTCCAGCGACATACTTGTCGTATCGATCACGATGGCGTCGGATGGCATGACCAGCGCTCCGGTTGGGCGGTTTCGGTCGCAAGCATCTCTCTGTTGGAGCTGTGGAAGTACGTCGCGTTCGTCGGCGCTGATTCCCAGGGATCGCAGTTGGGCCGTGCGCCTCCGGGCGCGCTCCCGAATGTCCGCGTCCAGATAAAATTTATACTCCGCGCCCGGAAATACAACCGTCCCCTGATCGCGTCCTTCCGCCACCAGCGAACCGGCTTGCGCGGCGATTTGGCGCTGCCGCTGCACCAGCTCCGTCCGCACGGACGGATTATCCGCCGCGACGCAGGTCCACTGCGTGACATCGGGCCGGCGAATATTTTCCGACACGTTGCGCCCATCCATTTTAAGTTGCGCTGGGCAAACGGAGAAATCAAACGCGAGATGGAGACGCCTGGCTCGGCGGGCAATGGCCGACGGATTATCGATAATGCCTTGTTCTATGGCGTCGAGCGCCACCGCCCGGTACATGGCGCCCGTATCGAGATGTTGAATTCCCAGCTTCCTTGCCAGCAGTTGAGCCGCCGCCGATTTACCCGATCCGGCCGGTCCGTCAATAGTTATAATCAAGTTCCTAACTCCCGGAGATCTCTTGCCAAACGCCGAAATTCGTTCTATATTACTTTCGTGAGAGCGAGCGGGACAATCCATAACGAATTCCCCTTTAGCTCTGATCCATACGACCTTCTCTCCCCTCCGGTAGGCGAGCTGCCATTTGGTGCTCGCCTACTTTTTTCTTTCTCGTGCAATTATCGTATAGCCCGATAAAATCACTGTTAACTATAACCGCGGTTGGCCATGAAGGGCCCCTGGGGCGGGCATACACGGATAACCAGGTGGGTTCGCCGTCCGTTTTCGCCGACCGTCCGAGAACGTTTGGAGCCGAACATGCTGGATAGTGTTCTCGTTTGGATTGAAAAAAATCGCCGCGCCTGGCTCGACGATCTTAAACAATGGCTCAATATTGCCAGTGTTTCCGCTGTATCCGCGCATGATAACGATACCGCCGCCGCGGCTGAATGGGCCATGTCGTACCTTCGTGGCGTCGGCCTGAACGTCCGGAGGATCGCCACGCCGCGCCATCCCTGCGTTCTGGCCACCACGCCCGATGATCTTTGCCCGCCGGGCGCTCCCACCATCCTGTTTTACGGGCACTATGATGTCCAACCGCCGGAACCGCTGGAAAAATGGATCAGCCCGCCATTCACGGCTACGGTGCGCGACGGAAAAATCTACGCGCGCGGCGCCAGCGACGACAAAGGCCAGGTTTTCTGCCACTTGGCCGCTCTGATGGCCTGGAGGCAAATCGCCGGCGAGATTCCTCTGCGCCTGATGGTATTGCTGGAAGGTGAAGAGGAGATTGGTTCGATCAACTTGGCGGATGTGATTAAGGATCACGTCGACGAACTCAAAACCGCCCGGGTGTTAATCGTCAGTGATTCCAATCAATTTGCCCCCGGTATTCCCGCCATTACCACCGGTTTGCGCGGCCTAGTGTATTACCAGATCGAATTAACCGCCGCCGCCGAGGACCTCCACAGCGGCGTGTACGGCGGAGCGGTGGCCAATCCAGCCAATGTGTTGACGCAAATGCTCGGCCGCCTGCACGATTCGCAGGGACGGGTTGCTGTTGACGGCTTCTATGACGACGTAGTGTTACCGGAGGAATCTATCCGCCGGCAGTGGGCGGAGTTGCCCTTCGACGAAAATGAATTCGTCCGCCGGCTCGGCGTGCCGCAGGTCTCCGGCGAAGCCGGATTTTCAACGCTCGAACGCCGCTGGTGCCGGCCTACGCTCGACATCAACGGCCTGACCAGCGGCTACCAGGGGCCGGGCGCTAAAACCGTTCTTCCCTGCTCGGCCAGCGCCAAGGTTTCCATGCGATTGGTTCCCAACCAGAATCCCGACCGCATTTCCACCGCCTTTGAACGTTGTCTGGCGGTTCTCAAACCGCCGGGAGTGCGTCTGACGCTTACGCGGTTGAACGCCACGCCGGCCGCGGTGACTCAGATTGACTCACCGGCCATTACTGCCGCCGCCGCCGCCCTGGAAATCGGTTTTGGAAAAAGCCCCGTCTTCATGCGTGAGGGCGGATCCATTCCAGTGGTCAACTGGTTCAAGGAACTTCTGGGAATCGATTCGGTCCTCATTGGTTTTGGTTTGCCGGACGACAATTTGCACGCCCCGAATGAGAAGTTTGGCAAGAGATCTCC
>JAJZKY010000052.1 GCA_021803885.1 Planctomycetota bacterium | reverse complement strand
AAGCCCAGGCCGCCAATTGGCCTGCTGCCGAGCCTACGCAATGCGGTGGAGAACCGAGGTGCGAGGGGCGGTCGCCGTCCAGGAGCAGTAGAACGGCCGAGGCACCTCTTTTCTCTGAAGCCAGACAGAGCTTTTCTTTCCAGAATTGGCCGTTGTTTTTACACAGCCTCTCAAGGTGGCCAACACGCCAGGCCGCAGGTGCGATTTGGATTACCAGTGTGTAATCAGCATGGGGTCCCGCATCCTGCAAAACTCTCTTGATAAGTATCGGCAAGGCTCGTTCCTCTCCTTCGCCTTCACCAAATGCAATAATCGTTTTTCCGGGGTGCGGATTCATCCCTGTATCGGCTCCGGTTGGCCCGGATCGGTCACCGTCAGAAACTCGCCGGGCGTCATCAATCCGTTGCGCATTGCATGTAAATCATTCTGATCTAGCGGTGCAATGTGTGTCCCCTTAGCGGAATATCTTACCCAGCGGATTGCCTCGCCGGGTAAGGCATCAAGGAGTTGCGGACTATGTGTGGTCAATATGAATTGCGTGCCAAGCCTCGCATTGGCGGATTTTATGTGATCCGCCAGTAAGGATAGCGCACCGGGAAATATACCTTTTTCCGGCTCTTCAAATAGAATTACCTGCGGTGTGGGATTCTGGTAAATGGCAATCAGATGGGCAAGAAACCTACGGAACCCTTCAGACTGTTTAGGCAGATCAATGGATACTATCTGCTCGCCGAGTTGATAGGAGGCCGCAATCCGACTGCTCGAAAATGGTGTAATCGTTATGCCCATTAGCGATGTTGAGAGAATTTTCAGGGCGGATTCAATGTCCTGCCAATTCCGAAGCGTCTGGATGCTGTTGAGGATTCCGTCAATAACTTGTACCGCATTGGACCCGTCGAATCGCAGTGGTTCGGGGCCGTTCGATGTCGGCCCTCCAGAGGAAGCCAGTACGGTTCCAGGAAAATTATAACTGCAGATACTCTTTGCCAGGCTGATGTACGCCACATTTGCTTCGGGTAAACCCGTCAACCATCCCAACATTACCGTTCCCAGGCTGCCGGCACTCTTAAGCTTCGGCTCCGTCACCCATTTTCCGGCCTGCTGGTGAAATACGGTATTGCCCGCATGGGCAAGGCTTTCTTCCTGCACAAATAAATTGGGAAACCTTATCGTTAGTTTGTAGTCGAAATCATCAGAATAACCAGGAACCGAAAATAACACGGAAAACTCTGTATTGAACTCCGCGTTTTTCATATTCGCCGGGTGGAATCCCTCGGATCCGCCAAAGCGCAATAATGGCTGGCCCAGATTGTTGGGGTGGCTTCCATGGATAATTATTGTGCTTAAAAGTGAAATTGCATCAACAAAATTGGTTTTGCCGGTGCCGCTTCGCCCGGCAAGAACCGTAATGTCCGCCAAGTCGACACTGACATCGAGAAGGCTTCTGAAATTTTTAACCGTGAAGCGTTTTATCATCTGAAATCCTGCAAGGCTACGGTGTCATTTGTGCGATTAATCGTTATTGTACCATTGTCTTTTTGAATGCGGAAGAGGCCCTGTTGTACCGGCGGCACGTTTAGCCTGGCTATGGACTCGATGGCTACCTTCCGGCACCACGCCCGTAGCGCACATGCAGCACCGCCTGGGCCAATATATAGCCGGCCATGGCATGATGCAGGCACGGCAGGCAATCAGGCGCAAAAAGCAGTTTCCGACTTAAGGCATACAGAATAATGCGATAATGATGGGGCGGTCCGGGAGGAGGAGCCGGCCCATCGTAACCGGTTTTCCCGAAGGAATTTTTTCCCTGCCGGACAGACGGCATATTTTTAAGGCGTTTGGTATGCGGTACATTTTCCGCCAGGGTGTGAACAGTCGGAGGGATATTGATAACGATCCAATGCATAAAAAGCTGCGGTCCGGGAGCATCGGGGTCTACCATCACCAGCGCCAGGGATACCGTATGTTTCGGCACATGACGCCAAGCCAGCGGTGGCGATATATTGCGTCCATCCGCGGTAAACCGCCGGGGCATGACAGAGTGATTTTGAAAGGCCGGTGACGTAAGCGTCATGGGTGGCCGCGCCGAAGCCGCCCCGGATGAATGGCAATACATAAGCCATCCGCAGGCCAGGAATGTCCAGAAAAATATTCCTGAAGACACAGTGAAAATTAAGCGGGCCATCCGTTTCATGCCATTATCTCCGATAGATCAAACTGTTTATCAATTACAACCTCCGCCACAAACCTGTCAACTCCCGGCGCAGAGTTTCCAACGGCAGGCCCATGACATTAGAGTGCTGGCCGGAAATCAGACGTACAAACGGATCGTGCGGAGAATCCTGAATGCCGTAGGCCCCGGCTTTGCCGCGCCAGAGGTTGGAATCCAGATATGCCCGCAGCTGATGGGGTGTGAGTTTTTTCATCCGGCATACAGATACCACGGATTCCATGCGACAATGCGAACCATACAGCAGCACCAGTCCGGTGATGACTTCATGGGTGGTACCGGAAAGACTTTGCAGAATTTCTTCCGCGTGCCGGCGGTTGGCGGCTTTGTTAATCATTCGGCCGTCATGGACCACGATAGTATCGGCCCCGATGACGATGCTTTGGCAGTGGAGTCGTGCCGATACATTTTGTGCTTTGCGCAACGCCAGGCATACCGGCCAGACGCGGATAGGCACACTGGCCGGGCGTCGCGCTGGCTCCGGAATGGTGCTATGGACCACACGAAATTGGTAGCCCGCCTCCTGCAGTAATTGCGCTCGGCGCGGCGAAGCGCTGGCCAGAACCAGTTCCGGCCGGCGTTGACCGCAGATTACGGGTTCAGCAGGGTTTGAATTTTGTGCCATACCATCTCCACGGTAAGTGATTGCAGCGTAGCGTCGCGGTTTTCCGAACCAGAGTTTTTATAACCACCAGGCTGTAAGAAACGCAAGACATGATCCATCTGACCGAACGGCCCGACCGAAGCCGGGTCGGTGGGGCCATACAATCCCACCAGGGGCCGTCCCAAGGCCGCCGCGACGTGCAATGGGCCGCTGTCATTGCCTATGACCACCTGACATAAATCCAGCGCGGCAATCATTTCCGCCAGACTCGTATGGCCCGCCAGGTTCAAGGCCGCAACTTGCGATTGCTCCACTATCCCCTGACACAGGGTCCTTTCCGACATGGCCCCGAGCACCAGTACCCGCAAAGCGGATTTTGCAAGATGGCGGACAATTTGGGCATAGCCCTTTTCCGACCAGCGTTTAGCATCCCAGCGGGCGCCAGGAATTACCGCGGCGAATTTTTGGCCGGTATCCGCTAATGTTCTGATTTTCGCACGCGCCGCGGCCTGCACGGGCAGGCGGAATTCCACCGTATCCCGCGGCGGGGCCAGGACTCCGGCTAAGCTGCGCATGCGTACCACCGCGAGTTCTTTATTGCGAGAAAGATGGCTGTAATGGGTATAAAGGAATCGTGCGCCTTCGCGGGCATCGGCAAAACCGATGCGTATTGAGGCCCCGGAAAGCCGGGCTAAAACGGCGCTGCGCAACAAACCTTGCGCATCGAAAACAATATCATATTGATTATGCCTGAGGGTCCGGATTAGAGTCCGCAGATGGCCTCGGACATCGCCGGAGATCAGAGCGCGGCCGAGTTTTTCCCGATCAAAATAGATCAGTTCGTGCAGCGCATCATGCCCACGCACCAGATCGGCCAACACCGGATGGATCAGCCAATCAATCCGACTTTCCGGAAATAAAGTTTTGAGATCGCACAGCAGCGGCAATGTGGTGGCCACATCGCCCAGGGCGCTGGGTTTAATGATCAGCATGCGCTGCGGCGAATGGGCACCAACGGCGGCCTGAAGCGATGCTAACACGCGCTATTCTCCCAGCCGCATCGGGACGTATCCAGGTCTTCGATTTCATGAGGATATGAGACGCTATGATCTTGCTGGGCCGGTATACCCTTTTCCTCCGCCGAGGCTGGCTTTTCGTTATGGTACAGGTCCTGCGCATCCGGTACACTTTCAGCCTTGCGCCCCGGCCCATCGGAGCTGTAAAAGCGATCCAGAACCGCATCCCAATGCGCCTTTGATTTTACGGCGATGAAGGCTCTCCATACCTCTGCGCCTTGCGGGTGCAGGCGGGCGTATTTAATGCCGATTTTTCGCATCTGCCGCGCCGCCTGCGCTTCACCGTATATTTCCACTGCCAGCGCAAAGTGCTCCAGCAGAGCTTCCCGCTGCGCGAAGATTCGCTGCGGAGCAGGTGCAGGTTTTCCGGCCATTAAATCTGCGAATTCCTTGAAAATCCACGGATTGCCGATGGCGCCACGGGCAATCCATACGCCATCTACCCCACTTTGTGTATACAACCGCCACGCATCGGACGCAGTAAATACGTCGCCACTGCCAAAAATCGTCATAGTCGGATAGCGGGACTTGATCGTACGCAAAAAATTCCAGTCCGCGCTGCCGGTGTATTTCTGTTCCACAGTGCGGCCATGCACGGCCAAAGCGGCAAAACCCAGATTGACCGCTTCGTTGCAAACGCGGTCAAAATTCTCCGCCGCCGGTGCTGATTCATCCAAGGCGCGGCGTAATTTCAAGGTCAGCGGACCGGGTACTACCGCCCGCACCGCCCGCATAATGTCAATGGCCTGCTGCGGATCGCCCAGCAGGTAGCCGCCCCGGCAACGCCCCATTACTTTTTTTACCGGGCAGGCAAAATTAAGATCAATGACATCAAAGCCCGCCGCCAGCAGAATTTTAGCCGCCGCCGCCATTTCATCAGCTCTACTGCCCATGAGTTGCCCGGCGACAGGATGATCCGCGGGGCATAAAACGGAGCGCTTTTCCCGGCCCCGCCCACCGGTAAGAATCACCCGATCCAGCAAGGCCTCGGTGACGGCATACGGACATCCCCGCCGCCGGGCTACCACCCGCATGGCCATATCACTGTATCCGGCAAGTCCCGCCTGTATGGCCGGTATGGAGAGAATATGCGGGCCAATCCGGCACCACCGGGACGTTGAACCGGTGCCGGGAGGAACCTTATTTACAGGCTGGGAACCATAATGTGCTGCAATATCGGTCATAATTTCCACAACATCCGCTTTTCCGCTGTTCGCGGTATACTGTAATGTAACATGGATATGGTAAAACAAAAATATGAGCCTCCGTCCCATGTTCCCATTATATTTATTCATGCCTTCCCGCTGGATTCCACGATGTGCACGCCGTTGGCCGACAATTTACGCGCCTCCGGCTATACCGTTCTTATGCCCGATCTACCGGGATTTGGGCAACGTGCGGCCTGGCCCATGGAAAAGTATGCCATGGCCATGCTGGCCGAGGATATTCATGCGCTGATTCGAAAAGAGGCTGGTGGCCGCGCCATTGTCGGGGGTTGTTCGGTCGGCGGATATATCCTGCTGTCACTGCTGCGGCACAGTCCCGAAGCCGTGGCCGCGGCGATATTTGTGGATACCCATCCCGCTGCTGATGCACCGCAAACAGTGGCCAACCGTATGAAAACCATTGCGGACGTGAGAAGCGATGGCCTTTCTTCACTGATTGATACCATGCCCCAACGATTACTTTCCCCACAGGCTCCGCCGGAATTACAGGCCACCGTGAAGGCTATGATTGCGCGGCAAAGCACGGAAGGAATCATAGGGCTGCAATATGCCATGACCAAAAGAAGCGATCAAAGCAATCTGTTGCCAAAGTTGAAGATTCCAACGCTATTAATCGTTGGCGCGGAGGATCACATAACTCCCCCCACGGTGATGCAGGCCATGGCGGAAAAGTTCACCCTGCGGCCACCACCACAACTGGTGGTGATCCCGGCTGCCGGTCATCTGGCGATGCTGGAGCAGCCGCTGGCGGTCAGTCAGGCCATCCGTGGTTTCGTGCAGCCATAGAAACCGGGTAACCGTTCACGGGCTGCTAAAGCGAATAATCTTTATAGCGGTAGGGTTCCTTCCTTGTAACCGTTCACAGCTTGGCCACCAACATCGACCGATCTGCGGCCGCGCTGCAATGAGTAATGGGTAAAGAATAATGAATAATATTGTGGCATAGACATCTTGCCCCTGAGAGTTCACGGGCAGATTGCCCATGCTGCGGACTTCTGAATTCCGTCTTTTTCAACATATTCATAAGTCACCATTTATTCTCCGCGGCACATAAATTTGCCGGCTAAAATATCTACAACCTGCAACATCTTTATTTCATCTCCTTCTTATAGCCAACTACAACGCCAGTGGATTCTTCGGACCGGGTTTTGGCAATGTTTGGGGTGCCTCCTCTCCGACCTTAGGTGGTACTTTGGAGGTGGTGCTTAATACCACAAATTCTAATGAATGGGTTGCATAGTGCTCTGTCATGTCATGATTTTAGGGTATCGCGGCGCGAATCGCATTATGTATCGCCGCTTTAATGATCTTGGACACCCTAATTTGTAGGCGTGACAGAGCACTAGCGTTATTTCAACGGAACACAATATGGTGTTTGGGTTTATAACTCAATGTAACCGTTCACGGGGCCATAACACGAAAATCATAATACAAATGAGTAATAAATAATGAACAAATATCAATGATCAATAACCAATTATCGTAACCGTTCACGGTCATGTCGACGGGCCAGAATTACCGCGGTTTTGATATAGCCCAAAGGGTGGAAATCCCTTGTGGTGCAGGCTTCCAGCCGGCCCAGTCGCCTCTTCGTGAACGGTTACCAATTATCTTTGCGTCTTTGCGGTTCAATATTAAGTGTAGCGCTGCGCAACATATTGCAGCGTTCTCGATCACAAGGAATAGGACCGTAATAACTTCCCGATTGCTATTGCCATTGAATAGTCCACCACCGGCCAAGCCGGTGGCTATAGGATGGATGGTGCTCCGGAATCTACGCACCAACCAGCGCAACGACTATTTGGAAGTTATTATGCGTTAAGTTCCTTATCATGTCATCATCAAGATTTTTTCGAGGTTTATTTTCTGGTAATCACGGAGCCGGAAGAAGCACGGATAACCAGTTCTCCGCTTATCTGCATATTCATTGGATACCGGTACGGCTCGGCCAATCGCTGGAGCATAATTTGATACGCCGCCGCACCGATATCTTCCGCGGGCTGGTGGATCGTGGTCAACGGAACCGGTAAATGTTCCGCCGTCGGCAGATCGTCAAAACTGCCTATACGCAATTCCTGCGGTATTTTGATGCCGGCTTGCATGGCAAATTGCATGACGGAAGCAGCGCGAAAATCGCCGACCACCAGCACGACCTGCGGCTTGCGCCGCCGCAAGATCGGCAATATAAAATCACGATCGTGAAGGTTTCCGTAATGAACGGCGGCGGGATTGGGTACCAGGTTATGATCCGTTAAAGCCTGTTGATAACCGGCGATTCGCGCCTGCTGAGTAGGATTGCGCGCCAATTGTCCTAAAAAATCGATTCGGCGGCATCCCAAATCAAGAAAATGTTTCGCCAGCATATAACCGGCTCCGAAGTTGTCCATGGCCACAAGATCAAATTGACTGCGCCGGGGATAACGCACGATATCGTTGTCAATCAAAACCACAGCAATTCCGGCCGCCTTAAATTTTTCAGTCAGGGTCATGGTAGGTGAAACGTACTGGCCCTCTAAAATCTCCTGCGGCATAATAAATACGCCGTCTACTTTGTGTTCCAGAAATTGTTCAGCGATGGCCTTAAAACGCCCGGAAAGACCTATTTCCAACGGGTTATCGCCAAAAGTGGGGTCGCGTAGCAGTACGGCCGAGCCATTTATGCCGGCGCGATGAGCCAATTCGCTGCCGACCGCACCGAAAATCGATTCCGTGGAACTCTGCCGCGCCAGCCCCAGAAGAATGGCTCCAAACATCAGCCGGTTCCGAGGCGGCAACGCAAGCACCACCGACCCCGCTTTTCCGCTGCGGCGGATCAACTGTTCCTGCACCAGGCGTCGTAGCGCGGCGCTGACCGTGGGGCGGGAAAGTTCGAATCGCTCCGCTAAATCGCGCTCCGTTGGAATCCGTTCGCCGATCCGATAGGCCCCCATCTCGATGCCACGGCGCACAAACAGGTAAACTTTGTTGGCATTTTTAGGGGTCCGCAAGAGTAAACTCCATGATCTTCAACGCTGTGAAGTCACATTATCGCATCACTTTCCGGTAGTGCAACTTCGAATGATCTTCAAAGTTTCTCCAGCTCGGCGATAATATCCAGAACGGCCTTTTTGCCATCCGCAAAATACATGAGGCAGTTTTTCGCGGCGAAAAGTGGATTGGGAATACCCGCAAAACCGGGGCTTAAACTCCGTTTAACTACGATGACGGTACCGGCTTTATCCACATTTAAAATGGGCATGCCGGCTATGGGGCTGTTGGGATTATCCCGGGCGTCGGGATTGACAACGTCATTGGCCCCATTGACGATCACCACATCCATGTTTTCAAATTCGGGGTTAATACGATCCATTTCCATAAGATGATCGTACGGGATATTGGCCTCGGCCAGCAGGACATTCATGTGCCCCGGCATGCGGCCCGCCACAGGATGAATACCGAATTGCACATCTACGGAACGGGATTCAAGCAATTCAAACAGCTGTCCCACCGCATGTTGGGCTTGTGCTACCGCCAGACCATAACCCGGCACAATGGCGACGCGGCGTGCGCCATCCAGTATAGCCGCCACCTCTTCCGCGTTGACACTTTTGATGTTGCCACCATAAATATCATCTGATTTGGAGGCCTTGCCGGCTTGTACCTGACCGAAAAGCACATTGATAAACGACCGGTTCATCGCCTTGCACATAATCATGGAAAGGATAAATCCCGAAGAACCTTCCAGGGCGCCGCCAATAATCAGTAATTTATTGTTGATCACAAATCCCATAGCCGAAGCCGATAACCCGGCATAACTGTTCAGCAGGGCGATCACGGTGGGCATATCGCCGCCACCAATAGGCAGAATCAACATGACGCCAAAAAGCAGACACAGGGCGATAAAAATTGGAAAAACCAAAGGGTTGGAGGGAATAATTACCACCATCGCTCCGGCAACGACGGAAGCGGCCAGGATTAAAATGCTCAACACATTTTGAAATGGATAATTCATCGGCTTGGTTGGCAGGAGTTCCTGAAGTTTACCCGCTGCCACCAGACTTCCGGTAAACGTCAGATAGCCCAGCAGGGACTCAAAGCCAATGGCCACCAGTGTGGAGGTGCCCAGTGAAGAGCCATGGGCGTAATATTCCGCGGTACCCACCAGTGCGGCCGCCAAAGCGCCAAAAGCATGAAATAGCGCAATTTGCTGCGGAACCGCGGTCATGGGAATCAGCAGAGCCATAGGAATTGCGGCAATAATGGCGATCAGAAAAGCCACGGCAATCCAGTCATAATGCCGCACCTCCGGCAGGAACAGTGTGGCGATAATCGCCGCCGCCATGCCAATTTCACCGGCCAGCACACCCCAGCGCGCCGTTTTAGGCGTGCTGAGCCATTTCAATGACAGCGCAAAGGCCAGGGCTGCCGCGAGATAAATTAAAATAACATACGCCGGCATGACATAGCCGTGCGGTAAAGATGTCATCACCGCGGCCATAACGCCGCTACCTTCATACGATCCGAACACAACCATACTCCCAAGGGTAAATTACGCCGAAACAAACCACGCGTGGCAGGATTTATCAGGACTTCCGCTTCTTAAACATTTTGAGCATCCGATCCGTCATCAAAAATCCACCGACGACATTGATCATTGATGCGGCCACAGCGATGGTTCCCAAAGTAACGACCATCGTGGTATTGTGGCCGGCACCGGTAACCACAATGGCGCCAATTACGGAAATCGCGGAAATTGCGTTGGTCAGAGACATCAGCGGAGTATGGAGTTGCGGCGAAACGCGCCGTACGACTTCATAGCCCAGAAACGCGGCCAACGCAAATACAAACAAATTAGATTCCAATGTAGGACTCATTCCTGTATCTCCATGTTCATACAAAACCCTAACCCTGTATAAATCGGCAGGCGGTTCCGCCACGTATTTTGCCGGAAATAATGCCATATCCGATTATCCCGCGGTGGCCCCCACAGCGGGGGAAGCCGCAGGGGCAGGCACAGCGGGCAATTCCAGAATTTCGCGCACCCGTTCATTGACAATGTTCCCATCGCGCATGACCAGCATGTCATGGGTAATCTGATCCTGATCATCGAGTTTCCATTGTCCATTTTTGGCCAGATGCTTCAAGATATTAACCATGTTGTTGGCGTATACCTGACTGGCGTGAACCGGCAGCGTAGCGGGTAAATTGGTCGGCCCTAAAATAGTCACGCCATGGTAATCGACAATTTCATCCGGACGGGTTAAGGCGCAATTGCCGCCGCGCGCCGCCGCCAGGTCGATGATGACCGACCCCGGATCCATTGTCGCCACCATTTCTTCGGAAATTAAGACTGGTGCTTTTTTACCCGGCACCGCCGCCGTAGAAATAACCACATCCGCCTCGCCGACACTGCGGGTCATCAATTCACGCTGCCGGCGTTGTTCCTCTTCCGTCTGCTGTCGGGCGTAACCGGCGGGGGTTTGCGCCTCGGCCGCCTGCAGCGGCAATTCCACAAACCTGGCGCCCAGACTTTGGACCTGTTCTTTTACTGCCGGTCGAACATCAAAGGCGCTGACCTGAGCCCCCAGCCGCCGTGCAGTGGCGATAGCCTGAAGGCCAGCAACCCCGGCTCCGATTACAAACACTTTCGCGGGTGTTATGGTGCCCGCGGCGGTAATCATCATGGGAAATATTTTACCAAGTCGTTCTGCGCCCAGCAAGACCGCTTTGTAACCGGCAAGACTGGCCAGAGAAGACAGGGCGTCCATGCTTTGCGCCCGGGTAATGCGCGGCACGAGTTCCATAGCCAACAGCGTGACACCGTACTGCGCCAAGGTACGCATGGCGGTTTTATCGGTCAGCGGATCCGCAAAACCGATGATAGCGACTCCGCGTTTCAGCGCGGTCAGATCGGCACGCTGTAATTCCGGATTTGACCCCAAGGCATGTACCTGTACCAGAATATCCGCATGCTGCAGTATGGATATTCGATTCTCCACCACCTCCGCGCCGACTTTTTCATAAGCCGCATCGGGAAAGCCGGCGGCCATGCCCGCTCCGGCCTGTATGCGAACTTCCAGACTATTTTTGATCAGGCTGGCTGCTGCCGCCGGGGTCAGCGCCACCATCCGTTCACCTGTGAATACTTCTTTAACTGCCGCAACAATCATAACAAGACTTCCATATCTACAACGACACTATGAACCAACTCTCCAATTTTTGCAAGCCACCACCTTATATCCCTCATAGCCAACTCCGCGTGGAACAACATCCTTATACCGCGACGGGCCATGCCACAACCGTCTCGAAATCCGGTTCCGGCGACCGCAGAGTCAACATCATAATCTGCGGAGGGCAGAAAATCCGCAAGCGTAATCCGGCCTTGCCGATACCGCGATTGACCACCAGCCAGGTATTAGCAATGCGACTTAATCCGGTGCACATGCTGGGAGGCAGCACATCATGCCCGATAATTGGACTGCCGTCGGGAAAGCAAATCTGCCCACCATGGGTGTGGCCCGCCAGGCAGACATCCACTCCGGCAGCGACGGCGGAATGGATCAAATCCGGATAATGCAGCAGCATAAGCTTAAAATCATCCGGGCGTACCAGTTTCATGGCGGTAGGAATATCGGTCTCGCTGCGCCGATGTTGTGCTACACCAATAATGGCCAGGCGTGAACCGGCCCGTTCGAGAAAGACGGATTCATTGGTCAGCATTTTAGGCCCCAACGCAGCCAACGCTGCACCCAGCTCCGGCGAATCATGATTACCAAGTATGAAATAAATCCCCATTGGAGCATGGATTGCAGAAATCAGCCGTTGCACATTGGGCAGGCTTTTTTTCCATTTCCAGCTGCGATGCCCCAGATCTCCGGTAATAACCGCAATATCTGGTGATAAGGGGAGAATTCGGGTGCGCCATCGTTCCAGGGCGCCCGTCCAGCGCGTGATATGTAAATCGGATAGATGCAAGATGCGCATGCCGCTGAAAACCTGCGGCAGATGCTGTACCACCAGTTCCACATTTTCTACCTGGGCCATACCCATATCCCGCCGGCCACGGCGACATAACCATACAATTCATCACGGCCATTACTGCCGTGCCAGAAGCCGATACCAGTAACACCTCCAGTGCGGCTGTTACCCGGACCAACTCAATACTTAAATTGTAGGCGAATTTGCGCAGACGGTGTGCTATGAGAAGCTCGCACCGTTTCGTCTTCAGAAGAGGACCATAATAACTTCCGGATTGGCATTACCATTAAATACTCCACCACCGGCAAAGCCGGTGGCTATATGACGGATGGTGCTCCGGAATCTACGCACCAACCGGCGCAACGACTATTTGGAAGTTATTATGCGTCAATCCCTTACCCATGGTTAACTTTGCGCTCGCCCGTCGTTGTCCCCAAGAAGCCCATTGGTACAACAATGCCAGTGGATGTTCTGGAGACGAGCCGCGATTTGAATGCTACAATTTTTGGCTACACCAATTATCAGGATATAACCGTACCCCATTGGCGGAACACAGGATTTTAGGTAACATTCATATCTTGTTTAGTTATGAGGAACATAATAATGACGCCAACAGCACCCA
>JAJZKY010000868.1 GCA_021803885.1 Planctomycetota bacterium | reverse complement strand
GATCCTCAGTAGTTCCACGATTTGATCGGCATCGGCATTGGATGCGGCTAGAGCTGCTGCCTCGCTCTCTAAGAGCACCCGCAACTCAAATATTTCGCGAAGTTCGCGGGCGTTCATTCTATGGGTTATGTATCCGCCTCGTTCGGTGGGCGCCACTAGCTTCGCGATCGCCAAGCGGTGTAATGCCTCGCGAACCGGGGTCCGGCTGACGCCATACCGGCGGGCTAATTCGTGCTCCGTGATCCTATCCATCGGACTTATGGCGCCCATGAGTAGGTCCCGACGGATCAGCTCGTACAGCTGCACGGTCAGCGGCTGTGGCCGCTCCACTCGGCCGGTCACAATCGGTGGCGCGGTTGGGCTAGGTCTCGTGCCATGGGCCAGGCCAAGGTCGCCAGATTGGCTCCCGCTGAGCTCGCAACCACAAGACACAAAAATACGCCTTTGGACGGTATTTTCAAGGTGCACCTGTGCAGTCTCCACTTCAGTCAACGAGGCCCGCAATAGGCCCTTCGCATCTCTGCCTTGAACTTGGGGGAGTGTTGGGATAGGAACTAGAGCCTGCCGTTGCCGAGCACACGGGCGAGTTGAGCTCATGCAGGCTTGTAGGCGATGCGCCTTGGGCCAATGCCATGCCACAAGCAGGGCACAAGCAGGGCTTGCTGCCTCCATTTGCCTATGATCAGTGCGCTGCCAAGGCTGGACCCCCGAGCTCTGTATGCTCTACGGCGTCGCCCGTGAGGACCAACTTGCACTGCCATGAGCTGGCTGTGGGCGACTCCATCGATGATGCCGGCGCCCTGAGAGGGACTGCAAGCGATAAGGTTCTGGGATGCAAGGTTGTCGCCTCTCCCCCTTGGTCGCTTATCGCTGTTACGCGCACATCTGGCTGAGGCCAGATGGATGGGGCGGCATCGTTTATCGAGGACAGTGTCATAGGCGGAGGTCGCACCTTGATCCTCCCCCGGTTCTGGTTACTGAAAGTGACCCTCCCGGCCTGGACGGACCGGAAGAGCCGAGTGGGGTGACGGCACCACCTTGGGCTATTTAGTATGGCGATGGGCGTTGAGAGTGACCGACTATGCGGTGCTGGCAAGGAGGTCGAGGTCCCAAAGCTGTCCTGTCCGAGATGTGGCAGGATGCTGCGAGGGTGGAGTTGACAGGTTAGGGAAGCGAGTGGCGGGGAAGGCGACAAGTGGGGCGATCTGGATCCGGCGGGATAGTTACGCACCGGGCGACGCGGCACATGCAGGGCGGCCGGCAGCGGGTGAGGTGATCACGGAGGCATCGATCGCAGGCAGGTTACCGGTAATTGGCCCATGGCTACTATGCAGCACCATCACAGATCAGCTGTGCTATTTGCCCGTATTCCATCCAGTTCTTGGCGGGGATCGAGCATGACAATATTGATAGCATGCCCTTCCCTCCGGAGAAATTGCGACCGCTCGGAACTCTCCTAGTGCGCGGCCTTGTGGATTTGTTGGTGCTAGCGCGGTGCACGATGGCCTGCCTGAATGTGACCCAGTGCGGGGCGGTCAACGTGAGCGACTTCCTCAACCTACACGATGCTCGCGATCAAGTTGAAATCGTCAATCCTTACAGCTTCGCCGCCGCCGCGCTCGTGATCTTGGGCATCGAACTCGAACGTCAGGCCCGTACCCGCCGATGGCGCCTGGATGGCAGGCGCCATCTGTCCGGTTCCACGCCAGCCTCTCCGCCAAGTGCATCGCCGTCAGCTGAAGCCTGCGCTGGAGATGGGGCGGGGAAAGTGGGGCATGGGCACCAACTTCGATCGAGGCGAGCGCAACCTGGCGCTACAGCGCTGACCGTGTTCCCACCAGCAACCGCTCTGCCTGATGGGGGAGATCTTGATCAGCGTCGTCGAGATGGCCACCAAACAGGCCTTATTCAGCCTTCGAAGCGAGCGGCAGCGCCTCCGACCTCTCCACCTTACAGACTTCTCGCTTGCTCTAGCTAGGCCACCTCGGAGCCCAAATCAAGAAACGCTCGGAAAGCCTACCCTGATTTCAGCCGTAGGCATGGGGCGACTTTGAGTTGGGCAGTCTATGCAAAGCCTTTGGCGGCTCTTGAATACTGTTTTATGGACCTTGCCAATGGGGATCAGTTCTTGACGGGGCGTCCGGTGGCCAGTACGGTATACGTATGCTAATCCTGCGCCATGGATACGCCGTGACAGTTGACCCCCAGCGGAGGGTAATTCCTGATGCTTGGATTGCCATTGATGGGGACCGGATCCACAGCCTCGGATCGATGGAGGACTTTCGGGCCGGGTCCGATGACGAAGTGGTCGATCTTGCCGGCAAGCTGGTGATGCCCGGACTGATAAACGGCCACAATCACCACTGGGGAAGTCTGTTCAAAAATACTGGCGAGGGCCTGTTGCTTGAGCCTTGGCTCGACCAAGTGACCTTGCCGCTCATGGCGACGCTTAGCCATGACGACTTGCGTATCGCGGCTTACCTGGGAGCTATCGAGCAGCTCAAGACGGGGACTACTTGCTCGTTCAACCACGTTGTCAACGTGACTGACGAGGCTTCGATGAAAGCCATCATCGAACCTGTCATAGAGGTTGGTGTCCGACAGGTTGTAGCCAAGGAGTTGCGCGACACCCCGGTTCCTCCGTTTTCGGCCGGGCATCCTGCCGTGCCCCACGTCCGCAGCCTCGCAGATGAGTTAGCCCT
>JAJZKY010000867.1 GCA_021803885.1 Planctomycetota bacterium | reverse complement strand
CGCCGAAGAGCTATCCGAAAGATTTGCCTCGAAGGCTTTCACAACGCTATTCGCCATGCTCCGCACGGAATTGGACGATGACTACTTGGGCCGTATTCGGCACCATCTGACAGCATTGAAATTCCGCAAGGGAGTATTGTTCAGCGCGGAACTTGGCGAGGGCAACGAAGGCGAGAACTACATGTTGCGCCAGACTCGCGAAGAGGGTCCGAATTGGTTCGAGCGGATGCTTGGCAAAGGGCCCCCCGCCTATACCTTCCATATCGATGATCGCGACGAGACTGGGGCGCGGATTCTTTCGGACATACGGTACCTGGGAATCAGCCGAGTTGCGATTGCGCTCGCCGAATCCGCCGATCATGTTTTGAGCTTCTTCAAGATGCTGCGAGCGGAGTTGGCCTTTTATGTCGGCTGCCTGAATTTGTACGATCGACTGGCAGCCAAGAAAGAGCCGATATGCTTCCCCACGGCAACACCTGCAGGCGAACGCAGGCTTCAACTTTCTGGGCTTTATGATGTTTGCCTGGCGCTTCACATGGAGGACCGAGTGGTGGGCAATGCAATCGGGGCCGACGGCAAGGGCCTTATCATCGTCACCGGCGCCAACCAAGGCGGAAAGTCGAGTTTTCTGCGCAGTATAGGTCTGGCGCAGTTGATGATGCAATGCGGCATGTTCGTCGCTGCTGACACTTTCGCCGCGGAACTCTGTCCTGCTCTGTTCACTCACTACAAGCGGGAGGAGGACGCCACAATGAAGAGTGGAAAGTTCGATGAAGAACTCGCCAGAATGAGCGAGATCGCCGACCACATTGGGCCGAACTCGATGCTGCTGTTCAACGAGTCATTTGCTGCGACAAATGAACGAGAGGGATCGGAGATCGCCAAACAGATCGTATGCGCGTTGCTGGAGAAGCGCATCAAGATCTTCTACGTGACGCATCTATACGAATTCGCCCACGGCTTCTTCAACAAAAAGCGTGAGGATGCGATCTTCTTACGCACGGAACGAAATATTGACGGTACGCGGACCTTCAGACTGCTCGAAGGCGAGCCCTTGGAGACCGCGTATGGCGAAGACTTGTATCGCCAGATATTTGGATCGAATGATGGAACCAGTACAGCATCGAACTCCGCTGAACATGATTAGACGAGTGCCGAAACCTCCCGTTCTAATTGGTTGAGTCGTTCAACTGCCGACTGTACGGCCGGAGTTCCTTCTTCTTTGACTTTCCGCGCCCTGTCAAGTGCTTGTTCTGCAATGCGACTGACTTCATGCAGCAGCTTGCGGATCTCGGCTTGCAGGCTCGCGCGGCTATCCTGAATGCGATTGAGGACATCGTTTTGTACCCGCGCGCTGTTCACTTCCAAAAGATGCCGCAAAAATTCTCGAGCATCGTTCGTGATGAATTTGCGTCCACCGACAAGCGGCAAAAAGATATCAGCGAGCCAGCGTAGCGGGGATGGGGGTTGCGCTGTTCCGATAAAGCTTTCGAAAGTGAACCTGGAACGCACTCGGAGGCCCTTCTCAGGATCGAGCGCATGGGGCATCCGCGTCAATTCACTGATGCCCGCATCGGCGAGCTTTTTCAGAAAATTGTTCCCCATCTCCACAAATCGAAGAGCCGCGGCACTATATTGGCGCTCGCCTTCTTCCTGTTCAGGTTTGAGCCAAGGCATAACCTTGCGACGCGAAATCTCCTGCGCGAGATGCATCACTCGGCGCCGATAGTTTGGGCCAAAGCCGAGGCGCACGGACAGTAGACCATCGCCAAACTCAGTTTCAGATTCAGTCCATGCGGAACCGAAGAACTGCTTGCGCCTGTCACCGAAGAGGTCCGAAATTCGATGCTGTTCCGCCATAAACAGGTAATCCAGTTCGCGCATGGAGCGCTCAGCCTCGCCGATGGTTTCCTTCATGAGCTCGATGCGCCGTTCGGATTCTTCGATTGGCCTCTGAAGCGCGTCGCGGTCCTCACCGATAATTGCCAGCAGTTGCTCACTTAAGCGCTGGAGACCCCGGTCGCAAGCGGCGCGAACAAGACTCCTGCCTGAGTCTTCAACGAGCCGATGTAAACTCGCCAGCAGTTTTTCCCAATCCCGCAGCGGACCGCGGTTCTCCATCCGTTCGGAAGCGCTAACCTCGAAAACCTCGCCCATTGGGCGATGCAGCCGCTTTTCCAGAATCTCGCGCGTGAACTTAACAGCCGCCGCACGCTCCGGATCGCTGGTGCGGTCGGCCTTGTTGATAATCAGGATTAAATCCTGAACTTGCGCGCCGATGGATTCCACCAGCGCCAACTCTTCGCCCGCGATTGGCGGATCGGCTCCGACCACAACCAAGGCTGCATCAATGTGAGGAATAAACGCCTGCGTGGTTGCCGTATTTCCGGTGAAGATTGAGCCCAAACCCGGCGTGTCCACAAAACACATTCCCGAGGACAACAATGGGCTGGGTACGAATACTTCCGCTCCGTCCACGGCCTTCTTGTTTTCGGGGTTTAGTTCTTCGATAACATATTCCTTCAAACCGGACATGGCAACGTCCCGCCAGGCCCCGTCTCGCATGCGAACGCGCGCGCGAAGCTCATCGCCAAACCGAATCACGGTGGGCACCGCCGTGACCGGGACAAACCCGGTCGGGACAACTTCGTGGCCGACCAGTGCGTTGAGCAAGGTGGATTTGCCTCGCTTAAACTGACCGACA
>JAJZKY010000866.1 GCA_021803885.1 Planctomycetota bacterium | reverse complement strand
GCGCCGGAAGAGAGCCTGGCCGCGTTCGTTCGCAGACGTCTGGGGCAGGAAGCTCTGGAGAAAATCGCCACGCCGCTAATGGCTGGCATACACGCTGCGGACCCGGAGCGGTTGAGTTTGCAAAGTTCATTTCCTGTGTTTTTGGAGATGGAGCGGAAACATGGCGGCCTGTTGCGCGCCATGCGCAGCCGCAGACAGGCGCAGAAAAAGAATGCAGCTCAGGGCGGACTCCATCGTGTGGCAGGGCCCATGTTTTACAGTCTGCGCGGCGGCTTGCAGCAGATGACAGATGCGTTGGCGGCCCGGCTGGAGCCGGGAACGTTGCGGTTGGGCGAGAGCGTGGAAACGATTACGCGCCAGGATGAGCGGTACCTGCTGACGATGGGTAATGGACAGAAGCTGCACGCGGATGCAGTAATTTTGGCCGCGCCGGCCTATGCCGCAGCGCAGATGATTGAGGCGCTGGACGCACCGCTGGCAGAAAAGCTGCGCGCGATTCGATATGTTTCCACGGCGACAGTTTCGCTGGCGTATCGGCGCAGCGAGATTCCGCACGCGCTGGATGGATACGGCTTTGTAATTCCGCGTACGGAACATCGAAGCATAACGGCCTGCTCGTGGTCTTCAGTAAAGTTTCGTGATCGTGCGCCGGAGGATCGCGTGCTGCTGCGGGTTTTTCTGGGTGGAGCGGGCGCGGAGCACTTGGCGGAGCAGGGCGAGGCGGAGTTGATCGATCGCGCGCGCGTGGAGCTGCGCACCACGATGGGGATTGTGGCGCATCCGTTGCTGGCCACGGCGCATTGTTGGTGGAAGGCCAATCCGCAATATGAGCTGGGCCACGCGGCGCTGGTGGAAGAGATTGAGCGCCGGGCGGCGCAACACGATGGCCTGTATCTGGTCGGTGCGGCTTACCACGGCGCAGGCATTCCCGATTGCATCCGCAGCGGCAAAGATGCAGCTGCCGTGGCAGCAGAAAAAATCCAAATCGACAGGTGTGTGTCCTTATGATGGAAAACGCGAAGCGGTTGTTTGTCTCGAATCCAGGAGCTGTTGGGGTTGCACCCTCTGTGCAGGCGAGCCTGGCGCGCACAGGCGGCAGAGTGGATTATTCGAAGAATCCCATGCTGGTGTATTGGGAGATGACGCAGGCTTGTGCGCTGGCATGCCGCCACTGCCGCGCTGAGGCTATCGCCACGCCACATCCCAATGAGATGACGCATGAAGAGAGCCGTTCGCTGCTGCGCCAGATTCTCGCCTTTGGGCGTCCGTTGCCGCATTTGATTTTGACCGGCGGCGACCCGATGCAGCGGCCCGATGTGTTTGCGCTGATCGACGAGGCGCGCGCGCTGGGGCTTTCCGTTTCCATCACGCCGAGCGCGACGCCGAACCTGACCCGCACGGCAATCGAAAGGTTACAGCAGCACGGAATTGAGAGCCTGGGGCTGAGCCTGGATGGGTCCGATGCCGCGCGGCATGAGTTGGTGCGCGGCGTGGCGGGTTGTTATGACTGGACGATGCGCGCCTTGCGCGATGCCGGGGAGCTGGGCCTGCCCGTGCAGGTGAACACCTTGGTTTCTGCCGAGACGGTGGACGACTTGCCCGCGATTTACGCCTTGTTGCACACCATGCCGGTGATGCGCTGGAGCTTGTTTTTCCTGATCGGGGTGGGACGCGGACGGATGCTGAACCCTATTTCGCCTGAGCTGGGCGAGCAGTGGATGAACACGATCTACGATTGGACGCGCACGGCACCGTTTGCGATCAAAACGACCGAAGCTCCGTCGTATCGGCGCGTGGCGCTGAACCGGATGCGCGCCGAAGGCATGAGCGCGGAGAGCATTGAGCGCACGCCGATGTACCGCGGCTTCGGGATTCGCGATGGGCATGGCATCATGTTTGTCTCCAACCAGGGCGAGGTGTATCCGGCAGGATTTTTGCCGCTGAAGGCGGGTGATGTGCGCAGCGGGCATCTGGTGGACATCTATCGCAACTCCCCGGTCTTTCGCGCGCTGCACGCGCCGGAGAAATTTCTAGGCAAGTGCGGGCGCTGCGAATATCGTGCCTTGTGCGGTGGGTCGCGGGCGCGCGCCTATGCGCACACCGGCAACGCGTTGGCCAGCGATCCCTTCTGCCCGTATCAGCCGCGCACGGCAGCAGCCTCTGTATCAGCGTAGAGGCTTGCGCGTTCGAGCAAAAAAAATCTGGCACAGGCTAGGATCGTGCCGGGTAAAACAGCCGACGTTTTTGATTCGAAACTTTTCGTTGAGAGCAGGAATGTTTTTGACGAGGAGATCGACCTCCCCACCCTTCGCATCCGAGGCGAAGGATGGGGCACCCGGTGCTGTCGTGACCCCATGTCTCAAGAGCGAGACATGGGGCACCCATATGAACGTTTTAGGGAAGAGATGGACTCTCCCACCCTAGCCGTAAAAAGCGCGGCTAGGATGGGGCACCACAGGTTTGGCTCAGACCCTGCTTGAAAAGGCTCTAGCGGGGGCTGCGGTACTGGTTGTGCTTTTCGCGGTAGATTTGCCGGCTGGCATTGTTCTGGCGCCGGTAAATGTTGCGCCGTTGTTGCGGTGTGAGCCTGCCGCCATTGGCCTGGCGGTCGGCGTAGATTTGGCGGTTGATGCTCTGCTGGCGATTTTCCGCACGTGCGGCCTCGCCCGGCGTCATTTGCCCGCTGCGGATGCCTTGGGCGATGC
>JAJZKY010000865.1 GCA_021803885.1 Planctomycetota bacterium | reverse complement strand
CGCGACCCTTGGCGCGCCGCGTTTTCTTGCCATTTTTTAATTTTTCATATATAATATCCTCAGGATCAAGGGATGGTTTTCCCTTGGTTTTCATTTCACAACAAAGGAGCAGCCTATGAAGCGCACTACACGCGTGTTCATGCATATCATTGCCACCCTCGCCCTCGCTGCGGCCATCGCCGGCTGCGGAGCCGGCAGCGTGACCAGCACCGGTGGCACCACGGGAACCGGCGGAGGAAGCGGGAGCGGCGGAGGGAGCGGCACGACGCAGGTCGCCGTAACCGTGACCGGAACCACTCACACATTTCCGCGCGGAGTTACCTCCTCCGAATTTCAGCTGGAGGCCAACGTCACGGGAACGACGAACACCGGCGTTCAGTGGACGTCTTCAGACTCAAATGTCGCGGCGGTAAGTTCTTCCGGCGTCATAACGCCGGAATCAACCGGTTCGGGTCCGGCAACCGCAACCATCACCGCAACGTCGGATGCCGACCCTTCGGTATCAGGCACCTACGCGGTGACTGTTGACGATGACTTCCTCGCGGAAGCGAACGGAGTCGTATCGTTCGCCGATGTCACCGGCAACGTCTCGAATCCACTTACCACGAACGATGCAAGCGGCGCGCGGACGGTCTGCAAGTATCCGGTGTTTTCTCCCGACCATCTGGAGTTTGCCTGCCTTGAGTCGGCGACGAGCAGGGTCTTTAACATCTACCAAACGGACGGAAAAAACGTGAAGCTCATCACGAGCTTCGATCCGTCGAGTCAGATGGGAACCAATCCCGTTGATGTGGCCATTGAGTTCTATGCGTTCACCCCCGACGGGAAATCGCTTGTGTTCAATGCAGCGGAGGAGGTCGCTACGGGACAGGCTCAAGTCGTCGATATCATCAATACCGACGGCACCGGGCTTGCAACACTGTTCACGGAACCGGATACGGTCTTCGCGGGCATTTCCGTCTCTCCCAAGGGGCAGATCGTGTTCTATAACTCGAACGACAATGAAGTGTGGGAAATGAACCTCGACGGTACCAATGCCCATGCTCTCGTCAACCAACCTTCCGTCGTGGCATTCTATTCGCCGAATATGAATACCCTCTATTGGTCCGATGCGTCTAGCACATGGACCATGAATGTGAAGACGGGAAGTTCGACCGAGATACTTCCCGGATACGGCGTCCTGGGAGTGGCCCCCACGGGCGCATTCATCCTCGTGACGGACGGGACCAATCTCTATACCTTCAACCCCAACGGTGGCGGAACCCCTCAAAAGGTGTTTTCCGCATACTGGGCCTCGATGTAAATCAAAAATCACTACGGCCTCGACAGAAATATCTGTCGGGGCCTTTTCATGGACTATAGCGGAGGAAGTATAATCCCTACTTATCGATATACAAACCTAAAGGCAAGAGACGGTTTCATTTAGGAGCGTGGTAACACAGCTGGAATAATACTCAGGACATGATCCTCCGCCTATAAGCGCCCCTCCAGGCTTGCATCCTTGGGTGCTTACCGTCTTCCCGCACGACGCACTCGTTATCGCGGAAGACCCCGTTATGGTCCCCGAACACTGCACATAGGGGCACCCATTACTGGTAACGGTAGTAGCGGTACATGACATAGTGCTCGTTTGGGTCGGGTTCGTCTGAATCACCTGACTGCAGTTGAAATCCCATGGCCACGCAGGATCGCTATTGGTGTTCGAACCGAGCTCCGAGCTTGTCTGATAGGTGGTCTGCCCCGGATGGGCGCGCAGATCGTTGTCGTTGCAGTCGAGCAATCCCCCGGTGAGATTCTTCCGGCTCGTCATCGAACTGCACGCCGCACCGTAGCTCCACGAAGACCCGCCGATATAGCCGTCGCCGTCGTTATCGGTACCGCACATATCCTGCCCAAGGATCACCTGGCCCGCCGGAGAAGGAGGTGAAGAAGTCAATGCCAAGGACCCTCCTCCGAGCGAAATCGAGTATCCGCTATTCATTACAAGCGTCGCTTGATCATCGATTATAAGCGTGCCTCCCGTGATGCTCAGATTGCCGTTCTCGGGGCCGTCCACAGGAGAAAGATCGAGCGCGGGCCTATCTGCCGTATTATATATCTCGCAGGTCGCGGTGATCGTCGAGGTTCCGCCCGCGTAGTTCGCGACGCTCGCAAAGGGGCACGGGTCGGTCCACTGCAGGGTCACACTGTTCACGTTGCCCGCGGAATCCTTGGCGATAAAGGTGGTCTGATACCGGGCGGTGTGCGTATCGTGCACGGTCCACTGACCGGTGAATTCGGTTTCGTTCGTGGTGGCGGCAAGGGCCACGTTGCCCGAAGAGGCGTTTACAGTACCGTTATGCCCCAGGGCCGCATCCGCCACGAGCGGTGCTTCCTTCGTCGGGGCAATGAGCGCGAGCGAGCCGGTCGCGCCCACCGCCACCGTGCGGGGCACGAGCATGGAAAGCGACGGCACCCCCTTCGATACGAGCGGCACGGTCGTCGTGCCGTGGTCCGTCTGGATCTCGGCCACCACGGACACGACCGGATTGGGATCGTCGGTCACAATAATGAAATGCTGCACCTGTCCCACGGACACGTTCGCGGGGTCGATCGTCGCCTGCGCGAACGCCGGCAGCGCGGTGGCCGCCTGCGCGATCTCATAGGTCACCGGTCCCTGCGGCGGATGCGGCGTATGCGGACCGTTCACGGCCGCTTCCATCCCT
>JAJZKY010000864.1 GCA_021803885.1 Planctomycetota bacterium | reverse complement strand
CGACCGAGACATGATATTCCTGCGCAACCGAAGCCAGCGTATCGCCCTCGTTGACCACATGGAATCGCCACGCATCGCGCTTGTCCACCGGAATCTCCGCAATGCGCCGCTCATACACACTGGCCGTGCCCGGAGGCAGGTGCAGATCGTATGTCATCTCCGGCGGCGTCACCATCCCCAGCAGACTGGGATTCAGCGCCCTCAATTCACTTACCGGCGCGTTCACAATATCCGACACGAGCTGCAGATTAACCGCGTAGTCAACCTTCACATCGTCGGTGACCAGCGGAGAATCGGGAACAATGTTGTCGAAGCCGTATTGCCTGGGGTGGTTGGCGATAATAATCGCAGCCAGGATCTCCGGCACATAGTTGGCCGTTTCGGTGGGCAGCACATGGCGTTTGTAGAGCTGCCAGAAACTGGCGTAGCCGGTTCTCGCAACCGCGCGCTGCACGTTGCCCGCGCCCCAGTCGTAGGCCGCCATGGCCAGGTACCAGTCGCCCAGCTGGTCGTAGAGGTACTTCATGTAGCGCGCGTACGCAAGCGTGGATTTCTCCGGACTGAAGCGCTGATCGACATACTGGTTGTGGATGAGACCGTAGTTGCCGTCGGGCATGAACTGCCACATGCCCCCGGCACCCGACCGCGGATTGACGGCGCGCGGCTGAAAGCCGGATTCGGCGACCGCCAGGTAGATCAGATCTTTCGGCACGCCTTCTTTCAACAGGATGCTATCGATCATCGGCTTGTACAATCCCGCGCGCTCGAATGCGTGCAGCAGCGTTTCGTGGCCGATTCTCGTGTTGGCAAAGAAATTGATGTAGCTGGCCACGTAGTCGTTCATCACCAGGGGCAAGTCGGATTTGGTGTTGGCCAGCTCCGCTCTGGCTTTGGCTTCGAACTGGGGATTGACCTTGAAGGTCACAGCGTTGGCCACGTCCGCCGGCGAGGGCTCGAGGCTGCCGCCAAAGCTGTTGCCCTGCTTTAGCGCTTCAATCTCCAGCGTGTTCACGTGGTCCACGATGGTTTCAAATTCATTGTCCAGCTGCGCATTCTTCCGGATGTCGATGCCGCTCATCAGCATCAACTCCACCGCGTGATCGAACTCCGTCTTGGCCGCGGGCAGGTTCCCGTTGCGATAGTCTGCTTCACCGGCCGCATAGGCGGCATTTACCTTCGCGATGAGTGCCGTTACCCGCTTCTCGAGTGCCGGTGAGGAATGCGGCGCGCTGGCCACGGCGGAGATGGCCTCGACGGGTGCCGCAAGCGGCGGCGCCGTGGCTTGCTTGCTTGAGCTCACCGCCGCCAGCTGCGATTTGCCGCATCCGGCAAGCGGGAGGGCTAGCAGAACGCAGCCCGACAAACAAATCCACTTCCACCTCATATCCATGTTCCGGATGCAATCACTCCCGCGAATATTGGGCCAGCTTCCCGCCCTGTCCGGCATGACACACAAGGCAATCCGCCCGCACGTGGCAACCGTTCCAATGAACAACAGGAGCGCGGGCAACGCTCATGCCGGCTCAGATCCAACACTATCCTCGATGATAAGCTATGCCATGGAGGCAATACGCGCCGGAGCGCGTTTCTCGCTCTCCTTCGCTACGCCCCGCATGGACGCTCGTTTCCTTCGTAATTTCGCGATCATCGCCCACATCGACCACGGCAAGTCGACATTAAGCGACCGTCTGCTGGAGCTGACCGGGGCGGTGACCGGCCGCGAGATGCAGGCGCAGATCCTTGATGACATGGATCTTGAGCGCGAACGCGGCATCACCATCAAGGCCCACGCCGTGCGCATGATGTACAAAGCGCACGACGGCAACACCTACCAGCTCAATCTCATTGACACGCCCGGACACGTGGACTTCAGCTACGAAGTCTCACGCTCGCTGGCTTCCTGCGAAGGCGCGCTCCTCGTGGTGGACGCAAGCCAGGGCGTTGAAGCCCAAACGCTTGCGAATGCGTATCTTGCCATCAATCATGGTCTGGAAATCATTCCCGTCATTAATAAAATCGACCTGCCCTCCGCGGACGTGACACGCACGCAGGAAGCCATCGAGCAGGCTGTGGGCTTGGACGCAACCGACGCCATCCCGGTTAGCGCCAAAACTGGCCAGGGCGTCGCCGAAGTGCTCGAAGCCATCGTGCACCGGCTGCCGCCGCCCAAAGGCGATCCCACTGCCCCGTTGCAGGCGCTCATCTTCGATTCCTGGTTCGACGCCTACCGGGGCGTAATCGTGCTGGTCCGCGTCATGCAGGGCACCATGCGCAAGGGCCAGCTCATTCGCCTGATGTCCAACGGGAAGTCGTATGAGATCGACTCCATGGGCGTGCTCTGCCCCAAGCCGGTCGAAATCGGCGAGCTTTCCGCCGGCGAAGTGGGTTTTTTCGCGGCCACCATTAAAAATGTCAGCGACACCAAGATCGGTGACACGGTCACCGGCGACGCCCATCCCGCCACGGTGCCGCTGCCCGGCTTTGAAGACATCAAGCCCATGGTCTTCAGCGGCCTTTACACCGTGGACGCCCACGAGCACACCCTGCTGCGCGATGCCCTCGAGAAGCTGCGGCTCAACGACTCCTCTTTCTTCTTCGAGCCGGAAAGCTCCGCCGCGCTGGGCTTCGGCTTTCGTTGTGGATTTCTCGGCCTCCTGCACATGGAGATCATCCAGGAGCGGCTGGAGCGCGAATACCAGCTTGACCTCA
>JAJZKY010000863.1 GCA_021803885.1 Planctomycetota bacterium | reverse complement strand
GCTCTAGCCTTCGCCGCAGAATTGCTCTACAGGCTATGATGGGTGCGCTTCTCCTGACCACCGTAGCTGGCTGCAAGCGTACGCCCAACCCGGACGTGTGGGCCACAGTCAACGGCCACTCGATCATGAAAGCGGAAGTGCAAAAGTACTTCGATAACAAGGTGAGCACGATGCAGCAGCAGCCCACCGAGGACGAAGCTGCCATGCTTAAGCTCGACATTCTTCATAATCGAATCGATGAAGAGGTCCTCCGGCAGCGCGCGGAAAAATTGCATCTTGTCGCCACGGACGCCGAGGTCGATGCCAAGATTGCCCAGCTCAAGGCCCCTTACACGGAGCAACAGTTCGACGCCCAACTGAAGGCTAAGAACTTGACGCTCGAAGACGTTCGCCGCGATTACTGGCTTTCGCTGACCACGAACAAAGTGCTGAATAAAGAGATCGACTCCAAGATCAACATTACCGACGCAGACGTTGCAAACTTTTATAATCTGCACAAAGCGGACTTCAATCTGATCGAACCGCATTATCATCTGGCGCAGATTGTCGTTACCTCGGCCCCATCAGCCCAGCCCGGAAACCTGCAAAACAGCAAGGCCGCCAATGATGCGGAGGCCCGCAAAAAAATACAGGGCATCCACAATCAACTGGAAAGTGGTGGTGATTTTTCCGGACTGGCCATGAACTACTCGGAGGACCCCAATACAGCCTCCAGCGGCGGCGACATGGGCTTCATTCTCGACTCGCAGATGAAGACCAATCCCGAAGTATATGCGGCAATCACCAAGCTGCGCCCTGGCCAGATCACAGACATTCTGCCGATCTATCAGACCGCTCAGGGCGGATCGAGGCACGCGATAGGCTACGTCATCTATAAACTGATTGCCGTAGAACAGGCCGGCCAGCACCCACTCAGCGATCCGCGCGTGCAGCAGATGATTCGCCAGCAGTTGCGCGACAGCCGCTCCCGCCTGATGCAGAGCGCATATTACGAAGTTCTGCGCGATCAGGCGCGCGTCGTCAACTACTACGCGGAAGATTTACTGAAGAACATTCATTAGGACAATATCTACAGAACAGGTAATTCAAAATAGTGTGCGTCATTCTGAGGTCGCCGCGCCTGCCCGCCGCGGAGGGGCGACCGAAGAATCCAGAGGGTGATGGCAACGCGACCCAGGCAAATATTCTCTGGATTCTTCCCTCCTGTCGCTCGCCTGGCGAGCGACCTACAATTCAGAATGACTCCTCTTGATCTTCACTCCACGAAGCATAAATCTGGTATAAGAAATATTTTTTGGCTTGGCGCGATGGAAGGTGTCCGTCCGCCTATTCGATCACCAGCAGCACCTGACCGGCCTGCACCGTCGCCCCGGCCTCAACTGCAATGCGGGTGATGTTCCCGGCCTTCGGCGCCTTCAATTCATTCTGCATCTTCATGGCTTCAATCACAATCAGCCCCTGTTGGGCCTGCACGCTCTCTCCCGCTTGCACCAGAACGCGCACGATCCTTCCCGGCATCGGGGCCGTGACCGGCTTTGCGCCCGCAACGTGTGCAGCGGAATTCGAGCGAGAGCGCAAGGACCGCGGATCGCGGACCTGGTATTTGATTCGTTCTCCCTCCAACACCATCGCAGGGTCTTCTGGCCGAGCGTCCAGCAGAATGCGATACGATTTTCCCTCAATCAGCACCGACAGTATGTTCGGCTGCAACATCCGCAAGTCTGCGTGGCATTCCTGGCCGTCGAGCGTGATCTGCCAGCCGAGGCCATCGCCAGTGGGCTGGATCGAAACGCGCCGCTTCCCGCCATTCAGTTCGATGTCGTAGTTCAAGAGCGCAACGCCTCCTTGCGGGCCACGGCTTTCCACGCGCTTGCGGGCGAGGCATCGTCCGCGCCACGAATCATGTTCTGAGATTGTGTCATTTCAAAAAATGCTGCGGCGATTGTGGCTACAGCATTGATATTTGGGTCGCGCTCTCCCTGCTCCGTTTGCAAGGATGTCTCCGCCAACAAACGCTCCAGATATCCTGTATCGATCTTGGCGGACCGAAAACCCTCATCGCGCAGGATGAGGCGAAACAGGTTTACATTCGTCGCGATCCCACCCACATGGTATTCGTCGAGTGCGCGCAGCATTCGCTCAATGGCAAGCGAGCGTGTCGGCGCATAAGCAATCAACTTCGACAGAATGGGGTCATAGTCCAGCGGTACCGTCCAGCCCTCGTAGATACCGCAATCTTCACGGATGCCTGGCCCGGAAGCTTGCACCAGCCGCGTAATTTTTCCTGGCGACGGAAAAAATTGGTTCTCTGGATCTTCCGCGTAGATGCGACACTCGATCGCATGACCACGCAGATGAATGTCCTGCTGCGTGAAGGGAAGCGTCCTGCCTTCCGCAATCTGAATCTGGAGATGCACCAGATCGAGGCCCGTGACCAGTTCCGTGACAGGATGCTCGACTTGCAGCCGAGTATTCATTTCCAGAAAGTAAAAGTTGCGCTCCGAATCGACCAGAAACTCCGCCGTGCCCGCATTCGTGTAGCCAGCCGCCTGTGCTAAGCGAACTGCCGCTTCACCCATCCGGCTTCGCAGCGTATCGTCCACAAATGCGGAAGGAGCTTCCTCAATCACCTTCTGGTGCCGCCGCTGCACGCTGCACTCGCGCTCGCCGAGATACACGCAGTGGCCGTGTTGGTCTGCCAGAATTTGTATTTCAAT
>JAJZKY010000862.1 GCA_021803885.1 Planctomycetota bacterium | reverse complement strand
CTCGCAAGCTTGATCGCCTCAGGTCGCGTTCCCACAACACAAACGACACGAACCTTAGCCTTCATCATCCGCCCTTCCCACACCATCAGAAATAATCACGCGATGTACCGCAGGCACCAAACACCAACCAAGAGAAAATTGATTATCGAGCTCGCCCTGTGCTCGCATGAACACCCAATAAACACCGCCAACCCAGCAAATGAAATACTCGAAAAACAGCCATTGACGCCAAACCTACATTAAAGGATGGCTCGACATCTCGGATACTTGATCCAGTTAGCCGCAATTCTGAAACTACGAACTGGATTCGCAACAAACGACCAGACATTCGCAAGCCAGACGGGCCGGGGTATTTTCAACCGCTGACACCAGATCCATCGATTCAAGCCGTAATAACGCGCCAAGAAGACATAGAAAAACCGGCGAATGTAACCACCGATCTCCACTATCACCACACCGCACCCGGGCGACGAGACCATCTCAGACGACCACCGAACCAAAATCAAGAAGTCGTCTTCTGACCTCTACATCCGCATTTCCGACGCGCTTGGTGACCAAGCCTAATGCGAATCAACCGCACGCCATCTAAAAAAACAAATTGGAATTACAATGGCGCCCAGCCCAACGCAATCTGACCCACAGCACCATCACAGCACCTAGGCCGCAACACCAAAGAACGCCCAGCAGGCAATCCGCGGCCCGAACGATTCGAGGCGAGGTTTTAGTCTATTCATACTTGGCGGCTTAAAATCTCAGGCGTTGCAGCAAGCCACCGCCAGCAGAGAGCGTGATCCTAAGCGATTGCCCAAAGTGCGCTTGTCAGCGGACTCACGCCGGAAGACGGTTCAAAAGATCGCACGATAGACTCCATGCAACTCGGTGGGTCGCAACCCGTTCGCCGCAGCAGCAATATCTGCATCAACCAATTGCTCGAGCAAACGTCGATGATCCGCCCTGGCAATGTCGTAGTTCAGAACGTAATCTGGCCCCACGATGCGCCAAAGAAAGACGTTGCGGCGGCAAAGTTCGACCGGCATAAAGTAGCGAGCAAGCACCCGCTCGATGTCGTCGCTACGAATACCCTCGAAAGTTGCTTCAGCGCAGTCTTGGTTTGGCAATGTCGAATCTGCAATGCGGGTGCGCTGATTCCGCCGCAACTCCTCGGGGAGTGCCGCAAACGCAGCATTGGCCGCAGCAAGTGCGGCAGCGTCGAGACGATTTCCGTTTGGACCTACCTGCTCGCCGATCAGCCAGAGTTCGCCACCCGGCGCGAGGGCAGCGCGAATCTGCGAGAACACATGCTCCAACTCAACGAGATGGTGAGCGCCGGAAACGCATAGCACGATATCAAAGGCTGCATGAGGTAGCGACAAGCCGTTGACGTCCTGCACATGCTTGAGCAATACAGTATCTCGCCAGTCCCGCTGCTGAGCGATGTCCAACAACGAGGAATCGACATCGACCAAAGTAAGCTCAACCTGCACATGCGGCGCACCACGCAGTAACGCCGCCTCGGTGGCGGCGGTGCCCGCGCAAAGCGACACAACTCGCAACGGACGGCCTCGCACGGCATAAAGCGAGCAAAGCCGCGCGGTAAAGTCAGGCACATCCGATGAGCCGCGCTGACCGAGCATCGCGTGGGCCAGATCAAACGCGTTCGAACACCCATCAGCGATCGCCAGCGAACGAGCCGAGGGGATCAAGGAATCGATGGACGACGCACGTTTGAATCGTTCCAAGTACATCGGATGCTGATAGGCTGCAGCGAAATGCTCGCGTTCGTTCAATGCGCGCAAACGGGGGAAAGAACGGGCGCGAACGCGCGCCACATGTTCCGGCGGCGCAACCACAAGTTCTCGGATCGCCAGCCAATCAGCACACGGATCTCCAGCAGGGCCGGGCAGACAACGAACATAGTAGCGGCCAGAGGAAATCTGTGGCGGCATAACCAGGCTCAGTTGCCGATCAACAGCCTCCTCACCGCGACGCAGCGGCACCAGAAAAAGCGGGCGCAGCGCATCGACGTCGACAACGCCGACTTCGACCTCTAGCCCATCGTCCGATATCTGTGGCAGTCCGGCACAAAAGCATATCAATAGCTCGGTGGTACACGAGCCGCCGTCCCGCCTCTCAGGTGAAAATAGCAGCGTCTCGCCAGCAAGGAGTACAAGCGACGGCCGCTGGTGTCGCCGATGCGCCAAGACCTGCCAACGAGTAATCTCAGGGTGGCCCGCTGGCGTCTCGATCCCGTAGTCAGCCTGATCGTCGAGAACGAAGCAGGTATCGTCGTCAGCCGTCATCTCTCAGACACCCCTGCTACGAAAGCGGGACGCCGCCGATTGATCACTTCTTCTTCGCAGACACGGTAGCGAGAGCAGCCTCGATCTTGTCGTGACTTACATAGCCAACGATTCGAATGCCGTTCTCCAGGAAGATTGTCGGCGTACCTGAAAGCCGCACCTCTCCGGCGAGTTTATGATTTGCATCAATTACGTCATTGCACGAGCGCTCGGCAGGCACTTTCGCCTCGGAGATCCAAGCATTCCATGCCGCTAACTTATCGTCCGCACACCAGATGCTCTTTGCCTTGGCAACTGAATCGTTCCCAAGCACGCCAACAAGGAAGATGTAGATCGTCACGTCGTCAAGCGCGTCCAGCTCTTTCTGCAGGCGCTTGCAGTAGCTGCAATTTGGGTCTTCGAAAATCGCGAGCACGCGCGAA
>JAJZKY010000861.1 GCA_021803885.1 Planctomycetota bacterium | reverse complement strand
GCCGAAAAGATGGATCGTATCTCCAAGTTTCAAGGTGTGAACCTGTATGTTAAAAACTTGGATGATTCCGTCACGGACGATATTCTTCGTGATGAATTTTCGAATATGGGAACGATTACGTCGGCAAGGGTCATGAAAGACATGAAGGATGGTCGTTCCCGCGGATTTGGTTTTGTCTGCTTTTCGACGCCGGAAGAAGCAACGCGCGCTGTGAATGAGATGAACGGGAAACTCATTGCCAACAAACCCATGTTTGTGGCGTTGGCCCAACGTCGTGAAGTGCGTCGTGCGCAGTTGGAAGCACAGCATGCGGGTCGCGGGGCACCGGGCCAGCCGGGTATGATGCGAGCCCCAATGGGCGCCGCGCCCATGGGTTATCCGGGCATGCCGCACATGTACATGCAACGACCGGGACCGGGTGGTGCCATGCAACCGGCCTATCCCATGATGCCCATGATGGGCCGCGGTATGGCGGGTCCACAACAAGCGGCCGCCGCAGCGCGAGGTGTGTACCCCATGATGGGACAACAGCAGCCTCCTCAAGGTCGGGGCGGATACCCGGTACCCTATGGTGTCATGCCCGGACGGGGCGGCCCTGGTGGTCGTGGCGCGGTGCCTCCCATGCCCGGTCGGGGTGGACGAGGACAGCCAACTGGTGGACGCGGACCTCCCATGCCAGGCCAACAACAACAACCTAATATCAAGTTCAATCAGCAAGCTCGCAATGCGGGTGGTGGTATGCCCAATCAACCCGGACCACCGCCACCACCACCCGGTCACATGCCGCAAGAAGGTGCGTTGACCGCGTCAGCCTTGGCCTCGGCGTCGCCGGAAATGCAAAAGAATATGATTGGCGAACGCTTGTATCCCTTGATTCATCAATCGCAGCCGGAATTGGCGGGTAAAATTACCGGCATGTTGTTGGAAATGGACAATTCGGAGTTGTTACATTTGTTAGAAAGTCCCGAGGCATTAAATGCCAAGATTACGGAAGCGCTCCAGGTCTTGGAAGCTCACAATGCGCAAGAAGGGTCGTAAAACAATAATGATGAATGATCGATTGATCGATTGATTGATCCATGGCGCGCGCACTCACCGGCTGGTTGTTTGGCAGCCTAATGGCAACAAGAAGACGATGGGACGATTTTATCTTTGGCAAAAGGTAGATCATTATTATGAAATGTAAAATAGACTTGCTGATGACTACGAAGTATATGCCTTACTGTGTGTATAAGGATGCTAGCGCATTGGATCTCACTCGATGATACCAACCTAATCTACTATGGAGGTTATGAGCCTCGTTGAACGCACACGTTCGAAACACGTCCATCACAAATCGTATCTCGTGTATTGATCCAACACAGCAAACAACAACCAGCAGCATCATCATCGTCAACATAGAAGAGCACAGCACAAACAGCTGCATTGCACCAAATCATAGTTTCATTCTTCTCTCGTTTGACATTTCTCCCTCCGAAAAGAAAACATGACCGACGAACCTTCTCCAATTATGGACGACGACAACCATAACAAGCGGGAACGACCCGACGAGGATGAAAAAGATAACAACGCCGAAGACGATCCGTATGTTACGGCTCCTCCGGAGAAGATTGCCAAAGTAGACGCAGCAGAAGCAGAAACAGTAACAACAACAACAACAGACAACGCCGATGATGATCCCCCTCCCAAGTCCAACGGACAGCAGCAACAACACAACAGCAGCGGCCCCGATCCAGTCGCACCTCCAACGTCCCAATCCGATGTGGCGGAACAAGACACTGCTGCTGCTGCTGCTGTTGTTGCTGCGACGGATGATCCGTCTGCCGAAGCAACCAATGATCCACCACCACCAACTTTTACTACAGCAGGCAACACGAGCGAAGGAGAGAACCCTGTCTCGGTTGAAAACAACAAAGACCCGACGCAAGGCGAAACTCCTTCCATGAATGCGAACGCTTCCGCTACTTCCGCCGATCCCCCAACAACAACAACAACCACCACTGAAGCAACCGAAGCAACCGTTCCACCACCACCACAAGAAGAAGATCCTCTTCCCATTGTGATTGATCGAACGGGCGAAAATCCGGCTCCTCCTGCTCCGGCCTCGTCTTCTTCTTCCAATCCCGGCCCGCAACCCGCCGCCGCACCAGGTGGTCCCGACCATCCTCCCGCTTCCACAAATCCCGCACCCGCACCTGCCCTTCTTCCTCATCCAACACCGCTCGATCCCTCCGCGACTCCCACTGTCGTCAATCCCGATCAAATTGTGGAAGAACGTGGCACCGTCTCAGCCTTGTACGTCGGCAAGGTCATTGGCAAGGGTGGTGAAATGATTCGTGATTTACAAGCTCGCTCCGGTGCGCGCATGGATGTCGATCAAAATGTGCCACCGGGACAACCCCGCGTCATTACCTATCGCGGCACACGTCAAACGGTGGATTACGCCAAAATGCTTGTCCAAATGCTCTCACAAGAAGGTGTCAATGAATCGGATTTACCGCTGGGACAAGCGCGCCAAGAAATTTTGATCATTCCGTCCCAAACTGTGGGGAAAGTCATTGGGCGCGGTGGTGAAATGATTCGTGAATTGCAATCCCGATCGCATGCCAAAATACAAGTCGATCATTCCAGCGGCAGTGGTGTCGGTGGTATTCCTCCCGATAAAAAACAAGTCACCATTGTGGGAACCGAAGCCGCCGTCGTCAAGGCCAAGGAAATGGTCTTG
>JAJZKY010000860.1 GCA_021803885.1 Planctomycetota bacterium | reverse complement strand
CAAAACGCTCTGCATGATGCAGTTGGTGATCAAGGGCAGGCCGCTGTGCAACTGCATCCCCAAGCCGGAGGAATCGGTGCAGCATCTTTTGGAAAAGGCTCAGGTCACCCTGCCGGCCGTGCTTCCCCATCGGGGCGTCCACGTGGCCACGAGAAAGAAGCTGCCGTCAAGACGCAAAAACCCTTGATTTTACGGGCTCAAATCGCCCTGCGAAGCATCAAACTCTGGTGGAACATCCGTTCTGAGCGAGGGGAGAAGAACAGAGATAAGCACCGCAATAATGGCCGTGACCGTAATGATCTCAACCAGCGTAAATGCGCGTCGAACATTATTCCCCATGAGACGCTCCTACAGGATACCCAGCCATTTGGCGCAGGCGTCGGCGCCTCTCTCAACTGCTTCAATCGGAAATACCGGAAATGGTGTCCAGTGATAATAACAAAAGGGACGCAGGGAAACGGTACTCGGACGGACGACGTGGATGCGGTATCGGTATTCGCCCAGCCGAGAAGCCTGATCGGATTATTGGCCCAGGGATGCGGCGACGGCGAGATAGTTCCGATAATTGTTGAGCATTTCCGTCATTGAATCGCCGCCAAATTTTTCCACCATACTGCGGGCAATTTCAAACGCGACAACATTTTCTACCACAACACCGGCTGCCGGCACTGCACAGACGTCGCTGCGCTCATAATCTGCCTTATCCGCCTGCTTGGTGTTGAGATCAACACTTGGCATGGGCTTTTTTAACAGGGTGCTGATGGGCTTCATCGCGGCGCGAACGACCACCGGTTGGCCGTTGGTCATCCCCCCCTCAAGTCCTCCCGCGTGATTGGTCGGCCGAGTAAAGCCGAGACAAGGTGTGCGGCGCAGTTGCGGATCGAACTCAATGGGATCGTGCACTTCCGACCCCGGAATCATGGCGGCCTGAAATCCGAGCCCAATTTCCACACCCTTAATTGCCTGTATGCCCATCACTTCGGCGGCGATGCGGCTGTCAAGTTTCATGTCCCAATGGGCGCAGCTGCCAAGCCCGACGGGGCAACCATACACACGTGCTTCTACGATGCCGCCAAGCGTGTCACCCTGAATTTTGGCCTCACGTATGGCTTCGATCATGTGGTCGCCGGCCGACTTGTCGGGACAATAAACTTCACTTGCCAGAGTACCGCTTAATAATTCTTCGGGAGTGGCGGAGGCACTGATATTGGCGGCCGCCGGTCCGATGCGCGTCACAAACCCCACGACCTGAATATCAAATGCCCGCAGAAGACATTTGGCGAGCGCACCGACGGCCACGCGGTTGGCGGTTTCACGCGCACTGGCGCGTTCGAGCGTCTCGCGGCAATCGGTGCTGAGCCATTTGGCGGCGCCGGCGAGATCGGCGTGGCCCGGACGCGGTTTGACCAGCGCGGGTGTTTCATCGAGGCGTGAATCACGATTTTTAATTTCAATGGTTACGGGCGATCCAATGGTTCGGCCTCGGCGCACGCCCGTGAGAAACGTCACGGTGTCTGTTTCAATCTTCTGGCGACCGCCGCGACCATATCCCCCCTGCCGTCGCCGGAGTTCGCCGTTGATTAAATCCAGATCAAGCTCAAGCCCTGCGGGGAGGCCTTCAATGATGCTGACCAATGCGGGACCGTGCGATTCGCCCGCCGTGCGGTATGTCAATGTCGCCATGGGTTACTTCCTACTCATTGAGGTATTGCTGTCGTACCATCCATCTCGGCCTGTCAGACTTTGCCCATCACCCGGGAGCCCAACGCCAGTGCGCCGGTGGAGCGGCCGCCCGATATCGAGTACACTCATGTGCATGAGGCTTCGGTCATGGTCGGGCCCGATGCACGGGTCGGCTGTGAACCTGGTCAGGTCCGGAAGGAAGCAGCCATAAGCTTGCTCGGTCCGGTGCCGTCGGTCGCCCGACCGTGATCGCAGCCTCTTTCCCGGTCCAAGCGGGCCAGTGAACGACCATTGCCCGCCAACATCCTGCTTCATCCAAGCTCTGCCTTTAGGTTTCAAGACTAAATACACTTTCCGTCACATCAGCCTCATCGCTTCCGGCAGCCATCATCACTTTGCGGTCCGGATTCGCCGCCAGACGACGCAGAATGTGGAAGACCGTTTCCGCTTTTGCGCCTTCGCCGATGGCAGCGGCGATCTGTTCGGCCGTTCCGCGACCACCCGATTTGAGATGCGCCAGCACCTTGACCTGCAGGGCGATGACCGCCGACGCAGCTTTTTTACCGGCTTCAACTCCGGGCTGGTGGTAGGCATTGATGTTAATCAATTCCCCGTAAAGTCCGACCGCTCTTTCAAATACGGCAATCAGCACGCCGACGGCACGGGGAGTTACCTCGTCAATGGTGATGGTGATGCTTTCGCGCCCATTTTCGTGCAGCGCCGAGCGGGTTCCCTGCAGAAAGCCGGAAAGGTAGTCGCCGCAGCGGATGCCCGGTTCCACTTCTACCGCCTCGGCAGCCGAGTTGTCGCGTTCAAGCGAGGAGGATTTGAGCACCTCGATGAAGGTAACGAAGAAATTATTAATACCTTCCCGTAACTGCTGCACATAGGCGTGTTGATCGGTTGAACCCTTGTTGCCATAAACAGCGATGCCCTGATGCACCTCGTGCCGGTCGCGGTCAAACTGTTTGCCGAGCGATTCCATGACGAGTTGCTGGAGATATTTGCTCAGGAGCAACAGACGATCTTTATAGGGCAGGAT
>JAJZKY010000051.1 GCA_021803885.1 Planctomycetota bacterium | reverse complement strand
GCAACACTTCGGCAGAAGCGGGACGATGGCGGCGTCGCAAAAACTTTTGGGGCCTTCCTGCGGCGAGCCGACGAGGGAACGCTCTCGCGGCTCTTGGTGGAAACGGCCATCCTGCTGGCCGCGTCCCGGACGAATGTCACGACCGTGCTCCGGGATGCCGCCAGCACCTACAAGGTGGACACCGACGCCATCACGGCCAAGGTCAAGCAGGAGTTCGCCGCCAAAGAGAAAGGCAAGAAAGCCGCGCAGGGAGCGGCAAAGCCTCCGAAGAAAGCCGCCGCATAGAGGCAAAGTAGACATTGGGGCCTGCCTGCGGGCAGGTCCTTTCTTTGCCCGTCTTCCCGCCCTGGAATGTGCCGGCGCTACCTCGCCGGGCCATCCTCACCCACCCGACGGGCCGTAAGTACCCCGACTCCCGACGGTCGCCTCATTTCCATCAGAGAGGGCACCCAAATTTGATCTGTCCGCTGCAATCTGGCATGATGGACGCCAAAGTAGTCGGTGTGCCATGCGAATCGCCGTTCCCCCCAGCCTTCGCATTGTCGCCGGTTTGCTTTTGGCTGCCCTGCTGAGTGTTGTCGGGTATCAAGTCTTCCGGCGGCGGGATTCACAATCTCCAGAGGCGCTGCTAAAGCATGCCGACGATCTCTCATGGCTGAACGCTTGGATTCAAGCCGAGCGATATTACCGCCGGGCTGAAATCGCCTTTCGCGCCAAGGGCGACTCCTCCAAAGCACTCTACGCACAAGTCAGCGAAATGCCTGCGAAGAGCGAATCGTCCACTACGATTCCCAACCAGATTGCTGTTTTGCGTCAGGATTTGTTGTTGCCTGCCGCCCGCGACCCCGAAACGCGCCTGCGGATTCTAACGATCCTTGGAATGCTCGAAACGAACTATGACGCGGGCATGGCACGCAACACTTGGGCAGAAGTAGAGTCACTGGCTCTCGCCCGACACCATTATCTTCTCGCTTCTCGCGCTGTGGGCGAGCAAGGTATTGCCGCCTTCTTGCTGGGCGATATTGCAACCGCGAAGAAGGACGTTCTCCGCGCATGGATGGTCGCCAAGTTTACCGATCCCGCCGCACGAATCCGCTACGCGAGCATGTACGGTACCGGCCTTGTCGAGTTGCACAAATACAAAGAGGCATTGGGACCACTGAATGAAGCCATCAAGACAGCCACCAACACTCCCCACGTTGCCTATCCGACTATTGCGATTACAGCCAAAATCTCCGCCTTGAGCGGTTTGGGGAGCTACCGGGAGGCGCTTCAACTCGCAGATCAGGAAATGCGCAAGGTCTCGGCATACCATCTGACCGCGCACCTCTACGACCTCTACCGCGCAAGGGCTTTGGTTTATCAGCGAATGAACAAATGGAACCAGGCAATTGGCGACTATCAGGAGGCGATCAAAGATGCGAAGCAGCTTTCCTATTGGCGCGGCATCAGCGAGTCCGACGGACTTCTGGCCAGGGCTTATCTCCATCAAGGGATGTTGAACGAGGCCCTGAGCGCGATCAATGAAGCGATCGATGCGAACAAGCAGATTCCCGACGAGATGTATTTCGTTCCACGGAATCTCGCCATCAAGGCTGAGATTCTGTCGCGGCTCGGAAAGGTACAAGCGTCCGACGACCTCTACGAAAAGAGCGCAGATTTACTCGACGCGCTGTTGAGCAGAGTCCCAACCCCGATGGTAGAACGCCAGCTATTGGATGACCTGAGCGTTGTCTATTCCGGGTACTTCGCCTCGCTGACCAGCCAGGGAAAGCTTGCCGGTGCGTTTGGAGTGATCGAGCGTGCGCGAGGACGCATTGAAGCGCAGGCGCTCTCGCATCATGCCGTCATTCCGCCTCACGCGCCCAGTCCTGCTGAATTGCAATTGACAAGTCTCAACGTCCGCCTGCTGGATACCGACAGTCCAACTGCCAGGGGCAGAATTCTCAATGCTATCTACACCACCGAACAACAGCTCGGCACGGACGACCCTGACATTGACACACCTCCCAATCCGGTAACACTCAGCCGGCTCGAACAGGATCTTCACCCGTCCGAGCTTTTCGTGGAGTACGTACTCGCAAATCCTCACTCGTATGCCCTGGCTGTTACCAGAACGGGCGCTCACTGCTATACCTTGCCACCCAAGAGTGAATTGCTGGACGAGGCTTCGCAGTATCGGGCGGAGCTAATGGCTCGAAAAACAGACTTGCCGCTCGCACAGAAACTCTTCAAGAGCCTGCTGGGCGTCATCCCGGAATACCGGACGAAGACGGATGTCATCTTGGTTCCCGATGGAGAACTGGACCTGTTGCCATTTGGTGCGCTTGCCAATGGAGGTCAATACATCCTGGCGTCTCACACTGTGAGCATGGCTCCCTCCGGAACCGTACTTGATCTTTTGCGGCATCGGGCCGATATCTCGACACTTACGGACCAGTCCTTCCTCGGTGTGGCAGCGTGGACATCCAAAGCTCCACCAGTAACACTCCTTGCCATGGTCAGGCGGGCGGTATCCGGCCTGAGCCGGAGCGAGTTGGTAGCCCTGCCTGAAAGCCGCTACGAAGTCGAGACCGTGGCCACCGATTTGCCGCAGCCGCACACCATTTTGCTAGGCGAGAATGCAACAGAGACAGACTTCAAGAGGCTGCCTCTCGACGAATACGAGGTGATTCATCTCGCCCTGCATGGATACGCTGACCCCGAGTTCCCGGACAGGTCCGCGCTCGTCTTTGCGCCTGAGAATCCGCCCATCGACGACGGGCTCCTGCAGGTGAGGGAGATCAGGCAACTTCATCTCAATGCTGGCCTCGTCACGCTCTCAGCCTGCGACACCGGTGTTGGGCCGGTGGGCGAAGAAGGAGTCGCCGATATTGTGAATGCCTTCATCGAAGCTGGAGCGCAAAGCGTCGTCTCCACACTGTGGGCAATCGACGACCAGGCAACAGCAAAACTGATGATCGACTTTTACGGGCAACTCGGACGAGGCACGTCCAAGGCCGATGCTCTGCGCCAGGCGCAGATCGAAATGATGAAGTCAGGCGAGCCACCGTACTACTGGGCAGGTTTTGAGCTGGAGGGCGAGCCCAGCGATAGCCTGCTCGGCAAGACTGCCGACCACCTCTCACTCAGGAGCAGCCGATGACAGCGAGTGCGGGTTCCGTGACGGTTTCCGCCATCCAACTCTCAGAGAAGGACCGCCACGCGATTCTAGAAAATGTTCTTGCGGCATTAAAGAAGCGTTTCTATGCCCCTGAGAAACTGGATGCCGATTGGCATGCAGCGGTCGAGCAGCACCGACCATTGATCGAGAGCGCAGCGACCGCGGACGCATTCGAGGAGGCTGTGAGCGCACTCCTAAGCCGACTGCAGGTCTCACATCTCGGCTTCTTTCATGGCAGTGCCCGTCGAGCATCGAGCCGTGCCGCCCTGAGCGCAAGCTACCTTGCCGACGACACGCCTTACGGAAAGCGATGGATATTTCAGAATGTTCACTCCGGCGGAGCTGCCGACCTTGCCGGTATTCGGCCGGGGAATATCCTCCTGCGCGTCAATGGTCGGGAGATCGTTCCACCGGAGCATCCGGTCTTCGCCATGGGGACGCAGACGGTGATCGACTTTGTCGCCAATGACGATCAGGAGAAGACGGCCTCCGTGGACGTTGCCCGCCCAAAGGGGAAGAAGCTGCACTTCATTGAGCCGACTCTGGTGGAATCGCGTCGTTTGAATGACGATGTGGGCTACCTGAAGGTGGCGATGTTTCCCGGCGTGGTTGGTGTTGAAGTCGCCAATCAGATTTCAAAGGCGGTAGAGAGCCTCGGCAACGTGCGCGGGCTGATTATCGACCTTCGCGGCAATACGGGAGGAGGGGTTGGAGCACTGCGCGTGATGAGCCTGCTAACGCCGCACAGGGTTCCCGTAGGATTTGCCCTCGATCAACGGCGGTACAAAGGCGATCTGGAAGCCGACAAGCTGACTTTCCCGCGCTTCTCTCGAATCCCTCAGAACTCAAAATACCTATGGCTGCTCGGGCTGCGCTTTGCGCCCGCGATGATGGCGAAGAAGCCAATCGTGCTGGAAACCGAGGGATTAGGAGTAAAGCCCTTTCACGGCCGCATCGCGCTACTCGTAGACCGCCACACCGCCAGCGCTGCCGAGATGATCGTCGCCTTCGCGCGAGAGAATAATCTCGCAACCATCATTGGCGAGAAAACGGCAGGACGGCTTCTTTCCGCCACCTCCGTCAAAGTTGGAAAGGGGTTCCGATTGGCGCTTCCCACCGGCACATACCGCACGTGGTGCGGCTCAGTCTATGAGGGCAAGCCAATCGAACCCGATTCCGCTTCAGGGTTCGATTGGCGGGATAGACGGCTAACTGGCGGAGATCAACAACTCAAGCACGGGCTCAGAACCGTCAGAGACTTTAACTAAAAGCTAAATAAACTGATTAGTAAGCATCCTTTTCTTGAGTTCACTTGCTCGAAACCGGGCGATAGGATTCGATGCATGCTCACCGAAAAGTTGCGTGGTTCTGACTGGATTGTTGGATAATTGCTATCACTGGAACGAGAATAAATGACGACCGAAATTGTAAGGCAATTAACTCCCGAGGAAGAGGAACTCGCCGCCAAGCGAGAAGAACTGCTGCGGCTGGAAGCCGAACTCGCGGACCGCGAACTCGCTCTCGCCAATCTGAAAGCAGAACTTGCAGCGTTTGAGGGCCTCTACCTTCGCCGTGTAGGGGTTCTATACGCCGAGCTTGATGAGTGGAATGCGCGACTCGCCGAATTACGCGCGCAGCAGGACGGTACGCCCGAGGCAAAAAGCGAGGCTGCTGAGGCCCGCTCGCAAGCACAGGAATCTTATTCGGCAGCCCACGGCGAAGCAGCAGAGGTGCAGCCATTCACGCCTTCTCAGGAATTGAAGAGTCTCTACCGCGAAGCCGCCAAAAGGGTTCACCCAGACACCGCAGTCGATGAAAACGACCGTAAACGACGCGAGCGGCTAATGACAGAGGTCAACGCTGCCTATACGGCAGGTGACGAAGAGGCGCTTCGGCGGATTCTCGCGGACCTCGAAAGCAGCCCCGACGCCGTGCGGGGAGACGGAGTAGGTGCGCACTTGGTTCGGGTGCTGCGCCAGCTGAAACAAGTTCGAATCCGCATTTCTGCAATTGAGGCAGAGTTGAAATCTTTACGGCAAAGCGAAACCGCATTGCTCAGAGAGGATGTACGAACCGCACAGCAGGGAGGCAGGGACCTTCTCGAAGAACTTGCAACAGCCACCCGCGAAAAAATCGCAACGACGAAGAAAGAGCACGAGGCTATCTCTAAGGGTATAAAAGACCGTGGCTGATAAGACGGGACTGAAGCACTTACTGAAGATGGAAAGCGCATTACTCGAACCTTCACAAGCGGGTGTGGGACTGATTAAGCGCGGACGTGAGGAGGCTACAAATCACCTGCTCATAAAGAAGGATTCGCTTTGCCTCGCTGCAGTCAAATTAAATGGAAAATGGGGCTTCGTCGACAAATCTGGAGACGTAATTATCGAGCCCCGGTTTGAAGCGGTTCGCCCATTCTCCGGCGGATTTGCTGCAGTAAAGTCAAGCGGAAAATGGACATTTATTGACATGTCTGGGCAGCGCGCATTTAGCACCGATGTCGATGATTGCGGTTCTTTTTACGAAGGCTTAGCTGCTGCAAAGGTTGGAACAACGTGGGGATTCATCGACGAAAGGGGAAGACAAGTAGTACGCCCCCAGTTTGCGGAGGTCAAGCCATTTCAAGAAGGAATTGCAGAAGTTAAAAGCCCCGTCGACGGTCGATGGAAATGGGGGTTTATTGACAAAAATGGAAGCCCTATTACCAGCTCTCAGTTCGACGAAGTTCGAGAATTTTCAGAAGGGCTTTGTAGCGTGAAACTGGAAGATAAATGGGGTTTCATTGACCAATCAGGGCGATTTGCTGTTCAACCCACACTTAAACATACCTTCGGCTACTTTTCAGAGGGCCTTGCAGACGCAATCGACGAAGACTGTTCCGGTTACATCGATCAGAGCGGAAAATTCCGAATCACGATGGAATACGAGAACTCCGACATTTTCAGGAATGGCATGGCTCGCATACAGGTCAACGGGAAATGGGGTTTCATCGATGCGTCTGGAAGTATAGTCATCGCACCTCAGTTTGAGGACACAACGAGATTTGACTACGGGCTTGCAGGTACGAAGCGCGCAGAAAAATGGGGGTACATAGACGCTAGCGGAAAAGTTGTAATTGACTATCAATTCGATGCCGTCGATAGGCTAAACGGGTTTCGTTTTGGACCGACTTCTGTCGAATCCGAGGGGAAATGGGGCTTTATTGATATGGCTGGGAGGTACGTCATTAAGCCTCAATTCGACTATTCAGGGCTCGACCTCATTGGCGGATTCAGGTGTGGATTAGTAGCCGTTAGGCTCGAAGACAGGTGGGGCTACGTGGATTCTGCAGGCATCACTGTCATCGAGCCTCAATACGAAGATGCGTGGATTTTCACAGAAGCAGAAGCTGACTTCTCAGACGACTGGGCCTGATTCTGAATCGGCCCGCGAAATCAGGCTGTGGGCTAGTTGATAATGCAGCTAGTAAATGGGAGGAGGGCTTTTGGGTGTCAAACATTCCCGGATCATTTCATCGGACAGGGCCTTCCCATCAGACCGCCACTCCTCACCAACAAAGCTGAATAACATATCGCTCAATATCCCGCTTCGACAAGTTCGCTTTGCCGGCACCCAGAGCGCATTCGCAGAGCCCAAGGGATATTTCGGCGTGAAATCAACAGTAAGGTCACCTGGCAATTTGACACGCAGCGCTGAAACACTTTGGCTGCTCGGGCCATCGCACATCTGGCTAGGGAGAGACTTGGGAACATTCATTTCCTCTGAAGTGCCATTCATGTCATTGGTGATTTGTTCTATGCGATTATAGAGATTCCCTAGAGCCGTCCTCTGACTTTCTTCGATCTGTCGATTCACCTGAAGCATCCTTTCGTCATGTAGGCCAAAATCAAAGTCACCAAAAGATCCCTCCCGGTGGCTGTTGAGTTCCGCTCCAGCTTTGCTGGCAGACTCTTCGCTGCCCGCATCTTCAGTTGAAGCCGAATTCGCCGACCTGCGCAATAAAAAAGTGAAGCGTCAAGTACTTTTTCTTTGGCGGAAGAGCCAGTACCCCGACCATCCGAGCAAGAGTATACCCAACCACAGGTCTATCGGTTGCCACTGTGCCCGCTGCATCCGAATCGGTAAGAACGGATTCAGCAGCAATGCCACGGCAACGAATGCCCAGGTCCAGCCCCACAGACCGACCTTATAGACCCGCCACGCCCAATAAGCCGCGCCAACCGTGATAGACAATCGGAGCACAACGTAGAAACCATACGGGTGCCTGCCCTCAGACGCAATGAGCAACAGCAAACTGCCCAGTGCGGTAATACCAACTTCTATGAGCCATCTACTCTTCACATCGCAACTCCGGTATAGCTATTCGCAAATCGTAAGCGCAATCACTTGATCTGCAGCGGATAGTAGTACGCGGCCTGATCCTGCTCGTGTGTCGTGGAGAGAAAGTACGCCCCGGCAGTCACCTTGCGAAGATCAAGAGCGACTGACACCTGCTGCTGCTGCCCAGCGGCGATTGTAGCCGCAAGCCCCTCCGCAACGAGGCCCGTACCATCCTCCTTACGGGTGACAGCGATTAGATACTGCCCAGCCGGGCTGAATCGCGGCAGGATGACGGTTAACCGCACGACCGCAGCCGGTAGTTCCACAGATTGCAACTGACCCGGTTGTTCTCCTCTATAGGTTCCCGCATTCCAGAGGTCCACCGTTTTCGATACCGGCTGTGCGAGTGCCACGGTCTGCTGGTGATTGCGTCTGAGATGAGACCATCCGAAGATCACCGCCACCAGAATCAAACAAGCCGCGGCGGCGAGCGCATAGGCAAGTTTCCTGTTTCGCTCCCTGTTTTCGTTCCGCAGCGCCAGAATGCGGCTCATGCAGCTGGGGCAGGTTGCCGCATGATCGATTCGGGTGTCGCTCAGCGAGATTGCCCGCGAGCGCTTCGCCAAGCCGCGCAGAAACTCCTCGTCAGGGCATGGACCGACAGGCTGAGTCTGGCCGGACGCAACTTGTTGCTCATGCAGCCGCTTTATCCATGCCTCAAATTTGTCCTCGCCTCGCGAGGACCTGCGTGCAAACCAATTCATCGAGGGGGTTCTCCAAGTCGGGAGAGACTGCGCAGCAACGATTGTAACTCCCGGAAATATGCACGGCGCACTACAGTGTGGTCCAAATCCAGATCCGCCGCAATGTCGCGCCACGTATAGCCAAACTCGCGTCGGTTAAGAACGTTCTGGGCGAACGGCGACAGCCGCGAAAGGAGTTCACTCGCAATCGCGCTCTCTTCGACTTCTCCTGCCGAGGCTCGCAAATGCTCCAGGTCCGTAAGAGAGCCGGACGCAACCTCTCGACGCCGCTGGCGCGCAATTTGCTTGGCGCGGCGACGTATGACGCTTCTGATGCGAGCGGTGAGCTTCTGTTCCGTGCTGTCCGAATGACGCGCAAAATAGTCGCCCGCATTGCGGACAGCGTGCTCCATCAGGTCATGAGCGAGATCTCGATCATTCAGGTAGGTCCACGCGCACAGCAGGGCGTAAGGCCAAGCCGCTTTCGCGGCGGGCTCCAACTTCTGATCGAAAGCATCGTGGCCCGTGCTCCAGGCCCAACTCCAAGTCAGGTCTTCCCAGTGCGGTTCCATTGGCGGCTTCGCGAGCGTTGGCCCGGAGGGGGATTTGACCACCAGTATCGACATTATAGGCAACTACATAGCGTAGTTAGATGAATTAAAAAATTCTGATTTATAGCCCCAAAACACATTCGGGAGTGCCTTATCTAGGTGTGGACCGCCGATGGACGCGGCACGCAAGTTCGTTGCAGGAAGGAGAAATGGCCGTATGCCTTCTCTGATGGATCGTCGCAACCAGCGCGAAGCGGAAAATAGCAGGCTGCTTTCTGAGCGAATGTCGAGGCGTGCTTCCAGTTCCGGCCTAATGCACGTTCATGTTTGCGTCCGGTGCGGACACGCAAGAAGAAGAGAGGAGATAACCGGGCCAGAGATGGCTTCCGGAATCTTCCAGTGCCCGAGTTGTGACGCGAACGGTCCATTGAATGTCGAAATCCGCAGCGCATACGAGTAGCAGATAGGAGACAGTCTGTTACGTTGCCCCGCCTATGCAGTCAAATTCAGCCTCTGCTGAACTGGGCGGCGCAAGATATCGAGCTTCCTTCCAGCCGCCTTCACAAACTCCTTCACAATCCGGCTTTTGTTGTCTGAGCAGACGGCGAGTTCGGTGCTGAATTGCAGAGCGCTCTCCGCCAGAGGGCGCATGGTGATTCCGTTCTGCGCGATGCGCCACGCACCCACGCGATCCAGCAGCGCCACGCTTTCATGAAGGAAGATCATGGACATGGCTTGCTCCGCCGTCATCACATGATGCACCTCCGAGGCCTTCACCCCGGCTTCCGATGCCGCCATCTGAATCATCTCGTGCGAATAGGGGCTGACTCTGGGTGAAAGTAGCGCCCAGTTCCGCTTGTCCAGGTCCTTCATGCGGATCTCTTTCCTGCCTGCAAGGGAATCATCGGACAACATCGTGACGTAATACGGACTCTTTGCCAGCGTCAGGCAGCTCAGTTTGGGATTCTCTGGAACGTCAGTGACAACAGCCAGATCGAGCGTGCCGGCAATCAGATCGTGGACCAACTCGGCAGAGTAGTCGCTCGTAAGCTTTAACTTCAGGCGCGGATGAAGCGGGACTCGCACCGACATCAACGTCGAAACCAGAAATGGGTCAGTCGTCGCGGTTGTGCCGATATTCAGGGTCTCCTCAGCACCGCGAAATGCCGCATTGGCAGAGGAGACAGCGCGTTCCATGTGCATGACAGCCTCATGTGCCTCCTCGACGAATCGCCTGCCAGGCTCCGTGAGTTCGACGGACTGATGGCTCCGCTCAAAGAGCTTAAAGCCGAGTTGGCTTTCCAAAGCGTTGATGCGCTTCGTCACCGTGGATTGGTCGATGTGGAGCCGCTCTGCTGCTCGTGAAAAGTTCAGGTCGCGGGCTACGGCGATTGCGGCTTCAAGCAACCGGAGTTCTGGAAGAATCATGATTGACCTCCGCGCAGAGAACTCTGACAGAGATGGGGAACAAGAGGCCCAAAGGATGGGCAGACTACCGTCTTTCCTGAACAACCGCGTGCCTGTTTGATGTCGCTCCGGTCCACGCCGGTTGCACGAAAATCACGTCGTTATGCCTGCGACGCATAACGGTCTCCCTGGAATTCATTGGACGCAGCAGTGCAGAACTGAGCATGATTGCCCGTACATGCGACGATGTTTGCCACACTCGATCATCCTTGCGTAGGGAGCTGCACTGATGAGCACACGATTTCTCACCGAGTTTGACGTTGCCGAGCGAACACAGATTAGTCTCGGCACACTTCGCCGTTGGCGGCTGGAAAACAAGGGGCCGAAATATCACAAGTTTGGCTCCCTCGTTCGCTATGACGAAGAAGAACTTACCGCCTGGGAGCAGGCCCAACCGGCGGGCGGCGCTGGAGCGCCACGAATAGGCCCCGCCTCGGAGCAGCCCGCTCCTGTGCGGCGTGCGGCCTTCAGACGGTAGATGCAGGTTGGGGGCGTTGGCATGGCTATTCTTACCGGATATACTACCTATGGTGAGACTATGCCTACCACGTCGCCCAAAATGGGCCGCAAGATCAAGAAGAGCTTCAGCATCTCCGTAGAATCAGACTCTTTCATTCGCCGGAGCTGCAAGGAACGAAAATCCAACTCGGAGTCGGAAACCTTGGACGCGCTTCTCGGTGAACTCATGGCGGTTCGGCAGCAAAAAGCCATTGAAGCTGCCTACGCGGATTACTACGATTCTCTTAGTGAGGACGAAGTAGCTGAGGAGAGCGCATGGGGAAGATTCGCAGAGTCGCAACTCGCAAAGGAAGCGCACTAACCATGCCAACGGCACAGCGATTTCCGCAGCGCGGTGAGATCTGGTGGACAAACTTCCATACCGATCCGCCGGAGAAGGGACGCAGGCCCGTGATTATCGTCTCGCCCAATGCGCGGAATCAACATGAGCGTGCCACCTCGGTTCTTGTGATTCCGCTGTCAACATCGGTTCACAAGCTCGGTCCTGCTCATCTGCTGCTTCATGCCGGCGAGACGGGACTGCGCATGGATTGCTCCGCCCAGGCAGACAACATCGCTGTGGTCCTGCGGGCGAATCTACGGGAGCCGGAGCCAGGGCAGCGTCCACTCACCAACACAAAGATTTGCAAACTGGCTTCGCTCGTCAAGCTGGCGATGGGCTGTCCTGAGCCCATGGAAACAGGAGAAAAGTAATGGGTCTGTTTCGACGCGGCGGTGTGTGGTGGTATGAGTTCTACTTTGCGGGGCAGCGCATCCGCGAGTCCACCAAGTCGAAGTCGAAGACCGTCGCCAGAGAAGCGGAGAAGAATCGCAAGCGCGAGCTGGAGGAAGGCTTCAACAACATTACGGACCAGCGCCGGGAGCGTATCCGCACCTTCCGGGACATGGCGGAGGATTTCTATGACGCCTACAAGCTGCGCCTGCCAGACTCCGCCGTCTTCGCCGAATACGCAATCCGGCACCTGAACCGCCTGCTGGGCGCGAAGATGCTGGTCGATTTCAATGAGGCCGTCGTCACCAAGTATCAGAACGACCGACTCAGCGAGAAGGCGTCCCCCAAGACCATCAATGAAGAGGTTGGCTTTCTCCTGCGCATCCTCGGCGAGCCGGGCGACCTGATTCGCGTCCGCCTCCGCAAGAAAAAGACGCTCAAGCTGAAGACACGCGAAGTCATCGGCAAGGCGTACAGCGAAGACGAGAAAAAGCGAATGCTGCAGGAGGCGGCCAAGGCCCGCTCACCCCACATCTATCTCGCGTTAACGCTGGCCCTCAATGCCGGGATGCGCGATGGAGAGATCAAGCAGTTGACCTGGGCGCAGATCAACTTCGCCAAGCAGTATCTGGCAGTGGGCCGCGCCAAGACGGCGGGCGGGGAAGGCAGAACCATCCCTCTAAATTCGGAACTGTTTGGCGTGCTCACCGATTACGTCGAGTGGTACAAGCAGAAGTTCGGGGCGCTCCAGCCGGAGTGGTATGTCTTTCCATTCGGCTCACCCCAGCCAACCGACCCCACGCGCCATGTGACCACCCTTAAGACCGTCTGGACCAAAGTGCGCGCGAACGCCGGGGTGAAGGGGCGCTGGCACGACAACCGCCACACGCTCATCACCGAGCTTGCCGAAAGCGGAGCGGGTGACCAGACGATCATGGACATCGCTGGCCACGTCTCGAAGCAGATGCTGAAGCATTACAGCCACATTCGGATGGAAGCAAAGCGCAGTGCGCTTGAAGCAATCGTCCGTAAGTCGAGCCCTGCCAGTGAGTCACAGCAGGGGTACCCACAAAAGTCCCCACAGTCGCCGCAGAACGGCGGCAAGGCTCTCAAAAACGGTCACGCAGCGGAGGAAACCGAGAACTCAGACGCGCGCAAAAGTGGCACGCGCGATTGCTCAGAATCGCTTGGTTTTACGCAGGTTTTTGAGGGGGAGTACCCACAAAAGTCCCCACAGTCGGGCATTTTGGAGGGTCATCGGGGAGTTGGGAGGGGGCGTAAGTCGTTGAAAAGAATTGGCTCCTCAGGTAGGACTCGAACCTACAACCCTTCGGTTAACAGCCGTGGGCCC
>JAJZKY010000859.1 GCA_021803885.1 Planctomycetota bacterium | reverse complement strand
CCACGAGCTACCTCTACACAGCAATCTCCAACTCCCTGTCCTCATATGCGGTTTCGTACACGTCGCAGAACGTCAGCATGGGCGATACCGCCGGAGCCGTTACGGCGAACCTCCTGCTCACCATGCCAGCAGGATACAAAGAGTACTTCTGGGTCGCCCAGCCGGAGATAAACGTGCAGGACGTCAACTGGACCATAGAGGTGAACCCGCAGTCCGGCTACTCGATAAACGGAGGCGGTACGGGGGGAAAGGCCAACGCCACTGACATCGGAAACAGCACCTCCCTGTCAGGCAACGCATTCTCCGGAGTTGACCCGAGCGCTAAGGGGCTCACCGGGATGTACATAGAAGGAGTCGGCATGAACGTCATAATGGCGAACGGCAATGTGATAACCGACGCAATCGACGGGATAAAGTCATCGCCGCAGACACTGTCATACACTGTCCAGAACAACAACGCCTTCGTGCTTCTCACGCTGGGTATGAACGACGGAGGCAACAGTGCAGGTGCCACCCCAACTGCAGCGTGGCCTGCAGGCTGCACTCCGATACAGAACATAACCGGAACGTACGGCAGGCTCGCGTCGCAGGTGGTATGCCCGACCGCCACCGCGGGCACCCAGTCCGTGACCGTAACGTTCAGCAGCACTCAGGGAGACGGGATAGGGTTGGCTGCGTACCAGTTCGGCCCTTACGCGCTCAAGCTCGACGACAACCCCACTACGGGCACAATATCAACAGACGGGTACACCAACCTTCCTTCTGGAAGCGTCGTCAATGTGGTGGGGTACGGAGAGATAACTGCGAACCCGCCTTCCGGATACATACTCAACAACTGGACTGTCACGAACACGTTGAACGTCACGATAGACAACCCGATAGACAACCCGACGAACATAACAGTGATGGGCAACGACATACTAACAGCCAACTACGTAGCCGCCACAATCTCCACGAACTTCATAGAGGTAGGTCTGCCGCACGGCGCAGCGTGGACGGCTGTATACCGGGGTCTCGACGGCTCGAACACCGTAGGCACCTCAGCCGCTACGAACACCATACAGTTCAAGACCAACGCTGGCAACTTCCTTTACAACATCGAAGACCCCGTTATATACCTGGGCAACACTTATACTCCTAACGTGATAACCGCTAACTGGGTCGCGGGGAACAACCTCAACATCAGGTATTCGGCTGCGCCAAAGCTTTCCATACAGTTCCCTATAACGTTCAACGGCGTGAACGACAACGTCACTGCGAATTCGGTGCCCAGTACCGACGGCATAGAGATACTGGCTGACGGCACTGTGGAGAAGTCAGGTAGCTCCGGCACCATAACGTGGAATGCGCTCGGGCTGGCTCCAGGCACATACACGATAAACGCGCTAGACACCACGAGCGGCGGTCTGACGCAGAGGACTCTGGTCGTAGAGTCAGACCCGACGAGCATAACCAACGCTATCCCGATAACGCTATCGTTCCCGAATATATCGATAACCACAAGCCGCACTCTCACATCAGACCAGTTCGCATGGAACTTCAACGTCCTTTCCGGGGTGACGCTCAACACCAACGGCTTCAGCATATTCGCGATAAACAACTTCACGAACATGGGAACAGTAGTCACGGGAAACACGCCCAACGGGGGTGCCGGCGGATGCGATGTGGCCGGCACCGGCGGCGCGTCCATTCCGAACTCGTTCGCAGGTTCTGGCGCCGGCGGTGGGGGAAACGCTGCGGGCGGAACACTAAACGGAGGAGGTGGTGGCAGCACGCAGGCGGCAGGCGGCGCAGGAGGGGGCTTCGACGCAGCAGGAGTAGCCGGCTCTACCCCTTCCGCTCCCTCGGTATCTGCATCTAACATAGTCAACTGGTACGACAACCTGCAAGGCGGAGTGCAGCCGTTCTTCGAAAGTGCCAGTGGTGGCGGGGGCGGAGGTACCAAAAGCAAAGGAACCATATACTGCGGAGGCAACGGCGGAGGCAGCACCTACGGTCTGCTCATAGAGGCGAAGAACATAACCGCCGGCGCTTTGACAGCAAATGGCGTTTCGGGCGGTGCAGGACAGCTCGATTCTGGCGGAGGAGGTGGTGGCGGCGGCGGAGTTGTGACGCTTGTGTACGGAGACAAGCTAAATGACGGGAGCGTGACTGTCTACAATGGTCTTGGGGGCGCTGGAGGCGGTGCTTCAGACCAAGGAGGCAACGGCGCCGCAGGTCAGATAATAACATATCATTATACTACAGTGCAGCCGCCCATACCTATAATACCTTCGCCGTTCCAGCAGCTTATCGCATTCAACAGCCTGAAGTACCAGAGCATAGAGCAGACCAACCTTCTCAACACCGAGTTCTTCTATGTGAACGGCACGATAATACCAAGTTGGCTGGAGGCGAACAACCTAGCCACCTCTGCGAACACGCTCTTCTGGCTCAATCTCCGGCATGGCTTCCGCGGCAACGGCACCATAACTGTATACATGGGCTTCGCCACCCCATCCACAACCCTCTTCAATCTCAACACCGGAGAGGCTCCGGAGCTCAGCAGCCCATACGGGACGTACGACAGCGGAGCCAACGTCTTCATAGCGTACGCAAACGCAACCTACAACAGCGTATCCAGTTCCGGAATCCAGAATGTGCTGACCACGAGCCCCGACGCCACTGTTGACCAGCCGACAGTAACTCTAAGCACAGGCGCGAGCGGCCCCGCGCTCGGCCTCTCGACAA
>JAJZKY010000858.1 GCA_021803885.1 Planctomycetota bacterium | reverse complement strand
GGATTGCGATCCACGCGGCTGCGTGGCTGGGGCGGCGCGGTGATTGGCGGTCCCGGCACACCGGGAAAACCCGTGCCCGCCGGGATGTACGCGAAAAACATCCGGGGCGTGAACGGTTACCCGCGTTCCAGCCATACCGGTACCTAAAAAAATTATCCATGCGGGAATATCGAGAGTCCCGCTGTCCATCGGGATTCCGGCTTAGGGATTGTAACGAAATAATATGATGATTAAGGCGGGATCATCCTGGTCGAATGAGATAGTTCCACTCGCCATGAAAGGCGTCGGGACGCAGGTGGATTTGTTCCATCTGAGCGTTGGTCACCTTGACCTTGCGCGGGTACCGCTTGGCATCCAGTTCGCACCGGACCTTCAAGCCGGACGTGGTCCGTGTGTGGGCGATCAGGTTGACGATCGTGGCATGGGTCAGCAGCGGCCGACCACGCCAGTTCTGGCTGATGAAGCTGAACAGCCGGTGTTCGATCTTGTTCCACTTGCTGGTTCCCGGCGGCAGATGACACACGTGGATCGCCAAGCCCGTCTGACACGCCAGCTGGTGCAGTTCCCACTTCCACAGCCGCACGCGCGAACCATTGCTCCCGCCGCTATCGGCCACGATCAGCAGCGAACGCGCCCGCGGATAGCCCGGTCGGCCCATCGTCCGCCACCAGCGGCGAATGGTGTTAACCGCGAAGGTGGCCGTGTCGTGGTCCACACCCACGCTGACCCAGCCGGCGTTGCGCGCCAGGTCGTAAACCCCGTAGGGGATCGCCTTGCCCAACTGTTTATCCAAAAAGTCGTGGACCCGGACCTCCTCCGGCGCACCCTTCGGCCGCCATTCCCGGCCGCCATTTTTGAAGTCTCCGACGAGTTCTTTCTTCTTGGTATCCACCGAGACCGCCGGCTGGCCGCCCGCCATCGCTTGAGATACGACGCGGTTGATGTACTCGAACTGGGCGTTGCGGTCGGGATGGCTGGATCCTTCGCGGGTCTTGCGATTGGCCTGCAAACGGTAGCCCAACTCGTGCAGCAAGTCGGCCACCAGCCGATGACTGACTTGGTAGCCTTCGGCCGCCAAGTCCCTGGCCAGCCGGCGTGTGCTCTTGCACGTCCACCGCAGCGGCGATTCCAGGTCGCCCCGACTGACCGGCTCCACCCGGCGCTCCAAGGCCTGCTTCAACCCCGGGTCCAACATCGCCTTGGCTTTGCGCCCACCGCCCGGGGCACGAATGCGGGCTACGTCCAGCGGATGGGCCGCGGCAGCTTCGGCGATGCCACGCACGATGGTGTTGCGCGACATACCGGTGACACGCATCACCGCGGCGATACCCCCGCGGCCATAGGCGACCGCCTCCGTGCCCGCCCACAGCCGTCGCGTGCGTTCGTTCAGGGCGGCTTGCAAGACTTCATACTTGCCATCAAGCGTCCGTTCTTGTGTCATGCTTTTATTATCGGCTATGACATGGCGAAAGAATCAAGTTATTTTGTTACAGTCCCTTAGTATCCCCAAAGAGTTTTTCGGGCGCATATCGTAGAACAAATTCAGCGACTTCAGTTCCAGCGATAAGATAAATTGGTTTTTTCAGGCTCTCAGATTTCTCGCGGATATAATCTTCGAGACGTTGTGTTTTGTTCGCGGTGGTAATTAGAAGGCCGCCGTCTGCCTCATATTTGCTTATACCTTCGATGATCTGGTCGACAGCGCTCAGATCCCAGTGATCCCCCTCATAAGACTTGGCTTGAACGACTAATGTCGTTGTCAGATCTATTCCCAATATCGGATTCCGAAACTCGACGAGAATATCTGCGCCATAATCCGATTTCCACCCGAATCCATTTGGTGTTGATTTGGTATTTGGCAACGCGGAAAAGATCCCATCGAGGAAGCGCTCAAACTCTTTGCTCTTGTTCATTTCGTGGATGGCTTTGGTAATCTCAGGGAGCAGTTTTAAGAGGCGGTTCTTCAGATGGATGGCGGATCGTCCTCCGTCGCTGGGGCGGTATTTCCCTTGCTTCAGGTTCACGATGCTCTTCAGAAAATCGTCCACTTGATGCACACGCTGTATGCGCTTCATGGGACTCAAGTTCACGGAGGGCAGGACGTTCTTGTCGCTACGGTCGAATTGAACAATCGTGCTGGGATCATTCGGGATGACATTATTGAAATCTTGTCCCCAGGAACACGTTACGCCAGTGTCGAATTGATACTCCCCTGCTGCCTGTACAGCAACGCATTTACCGTATTCCGGCATGTTAATATGCACGATCCAGTCGCCTTTGTGGATTTCTAGCAATAATCGGTTTCTTCCGAAATACTCTTCTTTCAGAGATTTGATTTGATTCCACATACCAAATCTAGAACGACCTTGTTTAATTTCTTCGTAAAGGAGCTTACGTGCGTCGTCATCTTCAATTCGTGCGAATGCAAATACCTGCGTTTCCATTTTTCAATTCTCCTTTTCCCCATACAAATGAAGTGGGTAGGTGCACGTCGGGAAAACCATGCACTTCCACGACTATTCCGATAGGCGGCGTCATTATACTTGCAAACCCAATACCTGCAAATGATCAATCTGGTGGACAATCTATCGCTATTGACACAGGCCGAACGCCGACCGCTTCCGCCAGCGCTCTTGGGCCGGCGACGTGCGTCTCATTCATCATCGCCAGCACAATTCGCTCGGCGAATTAGAAAGTAGTAGATAGAGAGTTGAGAATAGAAATTGGGTTTATTTG
>JAJZKY010000857.1 GCA_021803885.1 Planctomycetota bacterium | reverse complement strand
ACATCCGGTCCAGGTCTTTTTTGTCGGCTGCAAGATGCGGATCGACGAGAGAAGTCAGCGTGGCGAGCTTTTCCGCCGACGGGCCACGGCTTTCATTCTGGCGCTCCATTGCCGCGTAATATGCGTCTGAGGCAATACCGTCCTCCCAATAGGGGCCGCCATCTCCGCTTATGGTTGGAATGTCATTGCCAAACTGCTGCGCGATGTTTTTGAGCGCATCGTGGAAGCCCGAATACTGCAACTTTGGATAGGCGTACACGCTGTTCCACTGCTGCGCTAGTTCTGCCTGCTGCGGGTATAAGTCGGTATTCTCCACTTGGGTGCCAAAGATGATCGCTGCATTGGCGCGGTAGCTGGGATGTTCATACATCTGTAGAAACAAAGGAAGCGTCTCGTGGCCTGCCGAGACGAGTGGAGGAAGTCCAAACATGATCTGCATCTGCATGTAGTGGCGCGAGTACCAGAACAGGACCTTCTGGCCGTCCGGACCTTGCCACCAGAAGGGAGAATTTTCGTTCAAATGCCCCTGCAACAGCACCGGCGCGCGAACGTTGTCGCTGCCCGAGAGCAAATACTTGATTCCAGCCGCAGCCAGTACCGAGGCATACGACCACGAGTAGGATGGAACGTCTGTAATGTTGGCGTAGTTGAATGGCGTCCCGTGCTCGCGGCTGAAGTTGGCGCTGGCATACAAGGAGCGGAGCAGCGTCTCCGCCGTTGGGAAGCCGGTGAGCAGATTGGCATATTGCGCGGGAATGAACAATTGCCGCTTCCGCATGGCCGCGATCGCGCGCTGTTGTTCCGCGGGCGTGCGCGTTTTCAAAAACTGCGCCAGGTCCCATTCCCCGTCCATGCTGAAGCGGAAATCGGGATGCTGCGCCGTCAGATCCATCGCTTCGTCGATGACCCGGCTTTGGATGGCGGCGACTTTGGCCTGATAGTCCGAATAGCCTACATCCAGATGGATGTGAGGCACCAGAAACAAAGTCCACTTCTTTTCAGGATTGATGGTTTGTTCTTTTTGCTGCGCATGCCCCGTTGCGTTCCATGTAAGCTGCACCTTCGTCTGCGCTGAAAATTCTGGAACAGCGAAGGTAAACTTTTCCTCGCCAAAATCCTGATCGTCCTTAAACGCCTGATGATAGTGCTTGCCCGCGATGGTCATATCCACGCGGCTTCCTGGCTTCACCCTCTGACCATAGCGCAGGAACACATCGACCATCTCGTCGAGTTGGCCCTGCCGCTGCTGGTAAAAAATGGTCGGGACAATCCGCGCGGAGGATGCGCGAGAAGAAAATCCTTCCGCGTCGCGATCGAGTTCGATCGCGTCATAGGTCAGCCCGGCATTGGGCACAATTTTGTCCGACTCCTCGATTGCCTGCAAGGTAATTGTGTTTGTTCCCGAGTGCAGATAACTGCCAGGAAAATTGAACGTCACGTCGGCATGTGAATAGGCGGGATCGAAAGAATCGATCATATCGCCCATGTTCGAATCCAGTTTGGGCTGTAAAAAGAAAGTCCCATGTTTTCCATTGATGTTGACACGCAAAGCGGGCACGCTCGCGCCTTCAATCAGCAGAGAAACGCGCAGCCGATAGGCCACCGCAGGTGCATGGGGCAGAGAAAAGGTGATTGTTCGCGGGGCCGCTGCATCGTTCGTAGGATGTGTACCCATAGCCGAAACAAGCTCCGCTGGCTGCGCGGCATACCAGTCTTTCGCGGGACTACTTTCTCCGACGATAAAATCGACCGGCTGTTTGGGCGCTCCTCCAGCAAACTCCGCGGAAGATCGGTCAAACGTCCCAATCCTAAACACAATTGCACTCTGGCCGCCTTGGGCTATAGCAATAGAAGCGCTAAGACAAGCTATGCAGAAGATCGGCCATCTTGATACAAACAATGCTTTCATTTACACAAGCTCCTAGCTGCCATGCATTAGACATCGATAACTACACAAAATTAAGGATATATAAACTCCGTTATGTTCCTTTGTCACAACTCCGCCGGTACTTACGCACAGATTTAGTGAATCTATCGAACCAGGACAACTGCAAGCATGAAGCAATCATCTTAATTGATATTGCGATAGAAGTATGCGCTCTTCAACTTCCAGCCTTCCGTTTCCAGATCATGTCGCTAATTCCATTCAATAGAGTGGTATAGCTGGCATTTACAGTTCCTTAAGCTTTGAATCCCAATTTTTACAATGACAATGACTTGTGGGAGCACTATTCACTACTGAGGTACATCGCGAAATTAGTGTCCCATATTCCTTCATCCCAATCTCTATCTCGATCGGTACGAGCAAGCGCGATATTCGCGGCTTCCCTGCTGGCCACAACTTTTTTGATAGTTCCACCGACGGCATTCAGCCAGGCTCAGGACAGTTCCCAAACTACAACGGCCCCAAACAATTCCGGACAGAATAAGTCGCCCGGCTCCACGGCGGACCAGCAAAGCGACCGTCATTCCGACATGGCCATAACGCGAAGAATTCGTAAGTCTATCATCGCGGACAAATCCCTGTCGACTTATGCGCACAACGTAAAAATCATCACACGGCATGGCTAAGTCACCCTCAAAGGTCCGGTCAAATCCGAGGATGAAAAACAGGCTGTGGCGAGCAAGGCCGCAGCAGTCGTCGGCAGCGCAGACATGGTCGCCAATCAGCATACCGTCGATACATCCGGCAACTAAGAGCAATCCGCACGAGCAACCGTCTCTGCCTACCAATCG
>JAJZKY010000856.1 GCA_021803885.1 Planctomycetota bacterium | reverse complement strand
CATTCCCGCGAGTGGTGTTGCTGTAATCAGCTTCCAGCCATACTCATAGTACCGTTTGGAATTGGGTTCCAGCTTCGACGCTGTGACCCAATCCAGGAAGCGGATTGCATGGTCTCGAAGAACCGGTGCGCGGACAGGTCGAACTGCGTCCGATCCCGATTCTTTTGCTTTAGAAATCAGCGAGGATTCGTAGGCTCTGGCCTGCGTGATCTTGCTGGTCTCTGTACTGCCACGATAGCGCTTACCATCTACGGTAAAGTCGTACCAGTAAGCGCTGCTGTTTTTACGCCGATAGAGTGCCAATGCGATTACCCTCCAGTGTTGCCCGCACGGATGGAATGCGCTTGTTGGCATTGACGTATGCGATCACGTCGGCTTCATCATACCGCACTCTTCCGGCCAGTTTTATGTAGGCTGGCCCTTTTCCGGCACATCTCCAATAACGCAATGTACCTTCCGGTTCATTCAGTACCTGGGCCGCTTGATGTGTATTCAGCAACTTCATGAGTGCTCCTCCATTCGTGCGTATTTGTTGAACTTCGCTCAGTGATCCTTTTTCCGCAGTAGGAGCCTGTGCATCGCAGGTGTTCTCCGTGACGAAACGCAATACGGGGGTGGTTCCGAGTGCACGGATGATGCAGGCCGTTTTGGGCGGGCGGAAAATAGCACTGATGTATCGAGGCTGCACCACCCGCACCATTACGTCCAATACTTATTACCTATGGGGTCATCGCTGGCGCCGATGACCCCTCCACGAGGCTGTTCCATTTCGGGAAGGATTGCCTGTTGCATAGGAATTGGGTGGTGGTTTGTACAACGCTTCTCTGTAGATACAGCAACTAACTGAATGCACAACCTGAGGTCCCCCGATATCGAGGCCGCAGACGATCCAGGCCAGGTGCAAGATGTACGAGGGACCCGAGTTCCGTCACCTCCGTTATTTCGTTGCGATCGCGGAAGAGTGCAATTTTGGCAGGGCGGCGGAACGCCTCCATGTCGCCCAATCTTCCCTCAGCACTCAAATCAGACAATTGGAAGATGGCCTGGGCGCAAAGCTTTTCGTTCGCGGACCCGCCGGAACCGCTTTGACGCAAGCCGGACGCGATTTCCTTTCGTATGCAAAGCAGATGTTGGCGCTCCGTGACCGTGCCGTCCAGAATGCATGTTTGATCCATTCCGGAGTGCAGATACCACTTCGTTTCGGCTACTCTCCATTCATCAATCACGAGTTTGTTCGGGAAGCGCTCAGGGGTTACAGAGAGCTCGTCCCAGAAGGCAGCATTGAGCCGTCCAGCGAATGCTCTGGGCCGCTTTCGGCCATGGTGTCCGAGGGCCGCTTCGATGCTGCGCTCGTGAGTATGCCGGTGGCTGAACCGGACCTATTCATTCAACATGTTTGCACGGAAGAACTGCTGATTTGTCTTCGGGCGGACGATCCGCTTGCCGAAGGCAAAAGCATTCCGAGGGCGGCCGTTCAAGGTCGACTGAAGGTGCTCTTTGACCGGATGCATCATCCTTTGCTCTACGATGAACTGATGCGAAAGTTTGCCAAGGCCGGCATAGATTTGCATATCTCTGATTGCGTTCAAGCGCCATCCGAGATGCAGTTTCTAGTTAAGGAGAGGATTGGATTCGGCCTGCTGCGAGACAGGGTTCCACTCGATGCGGAGCTTACCAGGCGCAGGATTGAAGGTCTTCCGTTGCGGATCAAGACGGCGTTCGTCTGCCACCCGGCCCAGCAGCGGCCTGTGCTTCCGCTGCTCGCATATCGATTGTCCAAGCTATGCACCGATATGCAAGAAATGCCTGGAGCAAAACGGCCCAGTGGACGAGTCATTGAGCGTGACCTGGTGCAGCTCCGCATGTTTGGCTGAATGTTTCCGGGCCTTCGCGGGTCATCGGCGGCAGCGATGGCCCCATCGGTAATAAGTATTGGACAAATGCTGAATTGGTTCCTACTCTCACGGCATATCGCGGCTGAAAACAGCCGTTGGAGGTGCCGATGTTCACTTCATTTCGATTCCGCTATGTGCGCGGGATTCTTCCGAAGAATCGACGCGCGAACTGGTGGCCGACCATCCTGATAACTGTCCTTCCGCTGATCTTCCCCTTGGCCGCTTTCGCACAAGTCGGCGGCTCGCCCTTCGATACCGGCTTTACCGCACTTGAAATGCTCTTCACCGGAACCGTCGCCAGGGTCGCCAGCCTGATTGCGATTGTTATCGGCGGCTATGGGTTTGCGCATGGAGAACCGGGCGCGAAGAAGGCGCTGGCCGGTGTCGCCGCTGGAACAGGCATTGCCGTTCTCGCAGTGAACGTCTTGAGTTGGCTCTGGGGTGTGTAAGCACCCAACCAATCGCAACCAACCGCCACAGCGAGCATATGAGGGGTTTATGGCAGACGTGAAGCCGCAACCAAAACGGACAAACCGGGTCTTCAAGAGCCTGCATAAGCCCCTCACCTATCTCGGTGTTGAACGCGGACTGTTTTATCTGGTCTGCGTTGGCGCAGTCGGCGCGTTCAACCTCTTCAACTCGATCCTGGCTGGTATTGCCGTTTTCATTGGCGGCTATGCATTTGGACATTGGGTGACGAACAGCGATCCCGCGTTTCTTCGCATTCTCGCCAAGGCCGAAAAATACAAGCCGCGCTACGACGCCGCCAAGCAGAGCATCCCGCGCGTGGAGGTGGTCTGATGTTCCGCATCGACAAGGCAATCAAACCGTGGAAGGAAGCG
>JAJZKY010000050.1 GCA_021803885.1 Planctomycetota bacterium | reverse complement strand
GGCTTCATCAGCGTAACTCAAGGCATCAGAGTAATGGGCGTGGCTCAGGTCCAGCTCCGCCTGGGCCAGATCAATAATGGGAGCGATTTTGGGATGGGTCTTCAACAGGGCGGCTAGAGCTGCATTCACGACACCCGTGTGGTGGCTGACCGACATCGCCTGATCAAACGTTCCCACGGTCTGCAGGAACTCGACCGGCATTTGATCGGTCAATTGGAGAACTTTCTCAAAAGTCTTAGCTGCAGCATCGCCCTGTCCCAAAGCACTCTGTGCAAGTGCACGTGCGATGTAAAGTCCAGGCACATTCGGATTAAGGGCAATGGCGCGCGATGCCACCGAATCCGCCGTTTTGAAATGTTTGTAATCAACCAAGACCTGCAGATAAGCAACCGTTGCCTGGAGGTTCCGATCAGCGGCGACATACGCGGCATGCGCGGATTCGACCGCCCCATGCGGGTTCCCCGTCAAACCATAAAGCCTTGACTGCCATAAGAGCCAATCCGGATTTTTTGGATCCAGCTTGAGGGCCTGCGTGACTGCATCCTGAAGAAGGCGGACCGGATCAATTCGTCGCAACATCGCCGCAAACGCCGATTGATCATTCGGCCCTACCGTTTTCAGGTCATTGGCAAGCTGATAAAGAAGGTTCAGCAGGGCCGTTCTCGCAGCAACGTCACCGGGCGCCATCGCTACAATTTTGCGATATTCCAAAACCGCTTCATCAAAGTGATGACTGGAGACATATGCCGACGCCAAAGCTGCCCGAGCCTGGAGATTATTTGGATTTTCAGAGATGACTCCGAGTAAGTCACTCACGGCGGTTGTGTAGTCAGGTTTGGAACCCGACATTTTAAGCAGGGCCTGATCTATGAGAGCATGTGGGTCACGGGGATTAAGCGCCAACGCGGCATTGATGGCCTTCAACGATGCGTTAAGACGATTTTCCTTCAGATAAGCGTAACCCTTGAGAACCAGAGCCTGCTCGTCATGCGGGTTGGCCTTGAGCAGCTGGCGATTCAACATGGATAGGGCGGTTTTTGCGTGCCCCAATCGCACCTGTATCTGAGCAACCCGCAGGATGATCGAACGGTCATCCGGATATTTCTTGAGGATTTCGTTGTACAAATGCATCGATTTTTTCAAGTGGCCTAGGGCGTAATACAAATCGGCAAGGCGCTGATGCACAGCGAGAGCTTCGGCAGGTTCCGCTTTTGCGGCGGACTCGTACATCTGGATGGCGCTCTGGTATACACCCTGCGATTGGTAGTACCCCGCCAGCAGCATACGTCCTGCAAAAGCCACCTTGCGATTCTGCGCTTCCGCCAGATTGCTGTAAACCGCCTCCGCCCGACTGAATTCATGATTGTCTATATATAGCCTGCCAAGCACTGAGGCGAGGCGGAGATTGTCCGGGTGCGTGCTCAGGGCCTTACGAAGAAGATCGATGGATGATGTCATCCGGTGCACGCGCACGTACAACAAAGCAAGGCGGATAATGTTACCAAGATTATCCGGCTGCGCCTTGAGAATAGCTTCTCGCCGCTGTATTTCGGGTTGCGGATTACCAATGATATCCTGTATCTGATGGTTCCATCGAACCAACTGAATGTTCGTCGGATCATAGGCAAGCCCCTGATCTACCAACGTCTGAGCCTCTTTCAGATGCGGAACCGAAGGCGTGTTGAGGTAGTACTGTACGATCGATGTAAGTGCGTCAATCTCATTGGGTTTCTTCTGCAGGGCAGCCTGTAACTGAGCAATCCCCTGTCGCACATTGCCGGTTTGAAGCAGGAGCTTACCATACCCCGCTTGAAGCGTTGCACTATCTGGATTTTTAAGCATCAGTCGGCGAATGATCTTCAAGGCTGCTGAAAAATTCCCCTGGGCTTCAAGCAGATCCGCCCGGAAAAGTCTACCATTGGCGCCGTCCGCATTTTCCTTTGCCGCCCGCGAAACCAGTTGTGCAGCGCGTTTGAAATTTTTCTGGCTCACCGCAATTTGAAATTCCATCGCGGTTATTTGGGAATTATGCGGCGATATCTTACGGGCTGCCGAAAGCTCCGATAGCGCCTGGGCGTCATTTTTTATTGCCATGTAGTAACGTGCCAGCAACATGAATCGTTTCAGAGGATTTTTCAGTTGCTCAATCGCCGCCAGTTCTGCCTGCACATCCGTTTTACCGACAAATTGAATTTCAATCGGAGTAACCAATGATGGCACAATCACCCGGGGCATGGGTGAATGGCTGTTCTGCAATTCATGGTTAAGCAGAAGGAACTGCAGATTGTCGGGCTGACTTTTCAAAACGGTAGCAACCATTCTGATTGCCTCTGACCGATCTTTCATACCGGCGGCGGCTCCGTAGGCCAGCCGGACAATCTGGGGATCATTCGGATCATGTTTCAGCCAGGGGGCCATCACCCGCTGAGCCTCGACGTAGTTGCCGCGCATCAATTCGAAACGAGCCTTGAGCAGGGCCATCGGCCGATTATCGTCAGTATTCATTTTTGAAAAAATACCCGCAAGGCGATGATTATCTCCGAGTTCTCCCAAGGCGGTGACCTCGATGAATCTCGCAGTCGGGTTTCCCGGGTCGGCTATCAGCACAGCTCTGGCACGAGCCAGTGCCAGGCGCGGATTCTGCTGCACCAGCAGAGCCGCCTGTTTCAATTCAATGGCCGGTGATTCACCAAATCGATCGGCAATCTCGTTGACGACATGCAGCGCTGAGCCCGATTGTCCAAGTAAACCATAAATCTGCGCCTCAATTTGCTTATCCTGAACCCACAGCAATTTATCCGCCGGGTTATTCGGTGAAAGATTATCTGCACCCTTATGCAGCCAGCGCAAAGCGGAGTTGTAACGTCCTTCCACAAAACGCACTTCTCCCTGACGGACGTATACCCACGGAAGATTGGGATGCGCCTGACGGATCGGACGGAAGATGGAGAGCGCAAGATGAACATATTTATTTCTTTCCGCTGAACCGGGGGGCAGGCTGGAAGCCATGGCAATATAAGAATCAAAAAGTGCACGATGAATATTTGATTGCACCTGTTTATTGATCAGCGGAATAATGCCCTCGCCGGGTTTCGGGTGTTTAAGCCCGGCAAGAAAATACTTTATGGCAGCAGGCGTGTCGCCAAACTGCAGCATATATTTTCCTGCAATGTAATAATTTTGGCCGTCAGAGGGGTCGGAGGCAATGAGCACCTTCAGTTGACGCCGAATCGCATTGACATCGGCGTGGCGAACCTGAAGCAAGCCAAGATCGGCGAGAGCCACCAGCGGGCTCTTTGGATTTATTTTTCGGGCGGCGAGCAGGTATGCGCCCGCCGTGGATCGCAGAGACTTAACAGAATAGGAGAGCTTCCACAGGGTCAACCAAGGTTTGAGCTTATTTGGATATTTGGCCAAATACCCGTGGAGAGCAGCGATTCCCTTCTGACGCAAAGCCGCCGCCTGCTTGGATGAAATGATGTGCTCGCTGCGCTCCTGAGCGGCCTCGAGGAAATAGAGTTGCGCCAGCGATTCCCAGCACTTTTCATTTTTGGGATCGATTTTGGCGGCTTTAAGCAGGTATTTTTCCGCTCTCAGATAACGGTGATTGGTCAGGACAATGACCTGCGATTTAGATGCTATTTCAGCGAGTCCACGAAGCCGGAGCGCTTTGGCATCATGGGGATCAACAGCGAGAACGGCATCAGCGGCCGTAAGTACGGCGGACCAGTTTGCGGGCTGGTGCGTCACCTTGGCGACAGCATCGTCCCAATTGAGCATCAGTTTCAGGGCCTTGAGATTTTTGGGATCTTTTTCAATTGCCGCGTGCCAGTAATCTCTCGCCTTGCCAAACCGGGATGGATCAACCGAAGTCGAGTCGTAGTAAAGATTGCCAATTTTGATGTAAAGGGCGGTAAGCTTGGGTGAACCGGTATGTGCAAGTACCACAGCCGCTCGCTGATAGAGATTGATGGCGGTGGTAATGTGCCCAGCCTTCAAGTTGGCGGCAGCCTGGGCCTCAAGTCGCACAGGATTATTTTCAATTTTATTGACGTAGACCCAGACTCCGGCAATGATTGCAATGACAACCAGCAGGAAAGATACGAGGAGGATCAGAAATTTAGTATTGACTCTTCGGGCCATGAAAATTTTATCCTATTTATGCGATTGACCATTTTGCTTGTCGGCCTTGTGCGGAAGCACGGCCGGAGCGTTGAGCTTTTTCCAATTCGGCAGACAGTTTTCAATCGCAGGCAGCGCTGCACGGAAAAAACGTTCTATCTGCCTGCGGGCGAATTTCCGTGACGTCGCACCGAGCACATCAATTTCAATCTTGGCGTCATAGCCATATTTGCTGTGCTTTTGCCAGAACAACTCACTGACCTGTGCGGGATTGGGAACATATTTTCCGTCCACTTGAAATACATAGGCGGTATTCAGATAAAGACCGGAGCCGCCAGTCGCCGCGATCGGCAGGCCGGTGGAATCTGTCTGCGGCAGTGCAAATGAAAGAAACCTTACCGTCAAGTTCCCCTTTTTACCGTCCGCATGCGGGATATTATGCAGAGTCAGATAAGAGTCCTTCTGCAATACCAACCCAGCGCCTTCCCAGCAGACGTTCGGCACGTGCGGAGAGGCAAAATTGGTGGGATAGTAATTGACGTTAAGGCGGACGACAGCCCCCGGCAGCGATCTCGACATAGGCCGATACCAGTAGCGGCGAATCAAATAATGCTTGGTACCGAGCACCTGAACCACTTCGGATGACAGTTTCTCGTTAGCCCAGGCTCGTCGCATATGAAACAGGCCGAGTGTTCGAGGCAACGTGTCAAGCGGCTTCTGAAGAGGAGTCCGAGTCTTCAGAAGAACAAGGTGAAAGGCGGACTCGGCCCAAAGCAGGGCACCATAGCCGACAAAAAATATGACAGCTGCGGTGATAAGTGGAAGGTATTTCCTATTAATGGCTGTCATGAAGTGACTCCCGGCGTCGATCCGGATGCCGCTCCGTCAGGAGGCGGTACTTCCGATACAAAAAGATTGTTTCCGACAATATCAATTAATTTCGCGATGCCGAGTTGCATGAGGCCGGCAGGAATAAGCATGAGCAGGCCCAAACTCGCGTGGGTACTTCCGCGTGCCCACTCCGGCCCAAGGGTAACAAACATGACACCTGATAGCGCGACCCGCAGCGAATTGGAAACGATGGCTACGGGGAGTGCGCAGACGGCAAGAGTAATTTTTTGCCACATGGGGCGATTGGTGATGTATCCCAGTAAAATCGCCAGGGCGAAAAATGTGGTCAGAAGCCGAATCCCGCTGCATGCCTGCGCAACATTAATTGACTGCCAATGGGTACCGACCTCCATGTTGATTTGGGTGGCAGTGCGAACGGCGTGAATACCAAAAAGATTCAATATGGACACACCAATGGCCGCGGAAAGGACCTGCAATGGGCCGGTTAATTTGACATACAGGGTGCCGGGCGGGGGAATCATGAATATCATGTAAATGGCCGGTAGCCAGAGTATGCGCATGTGCTCCCATCCAAGCGTCCAAAGGAGCAGACCGAGAATGACGGCGATCATGGACAATTCAGAGAACTGCAATTGCCCATAGATGGAAAAAATCACCTGGCCAAAAACCGACAGACACAGAATCGCAAGACCTGTGATACTGGGCTTGATTGGCAGACGGATCAGATCTTTCCAGCGAACATAGACAAAAATCAATGCAATGGGGGGAATGAGAAATCCGTCACTGAAATTCGGATTTTTCGACCAGACGGAGATGAGTTCAGTGATCTGAATGCGGAAGAGCAGGTAGTAGCCCAACGCGACTACCGCAGCGCCAATTAGAAAGGCATTGGAAATCCGAAAGCCAGACTCCTGCCGACTGCGGATCGCCGCGACATAGTCAAATCGCCGGACGGCTGAATTAGGCACGGGATTCGATTCTGGTATCCCATGAACCTCACTCGACATTGAAAACTCCATCAACCCGCGTTCTGGTCCCAACCCGAACCTATTATCTCATAACGGCCCGTCAAATCCACACAAATATTCACACCCTTCCCACCCCAGAAAGGTCAAGCAAACGGGTTATCGGCACTGCGCGCACAGAGTTATTGAGCAAACGACACGGTATGTCTCTCACTCTGCATGCCCCACCAAAGGCCCCAAGGTGAAGCAGGCCGGACCGCACTCCGTTCATTCAATGTTGCCGGTGCGAGGCAATACTTTCCACTATTACACCCAAATGCATCACTCATCTGCGGTTCAGCCGCCTATAACCGGGCTACACAGTGGATTCGCCCACTTATCCGCCCGACTGAACAATCGTCGGCTGGATGTAGTAATTTCGGTCGTAGGTAAAGCCAAAGCCATAAGCCGCGGAGAATCCATTGCGAATGACAGCGATCGGTTCGGCGAAGAAGTCGGTTCCTACGTTAAGGATATCGTTGTTCTTGAGGAAAATGTCCGGTGCCGTTCCATCGAAAATCGCCTGCAGATTCACTTGAATGATCATTTCCTGATTATGTCCTATGCGGCGAATAAGTTCGCAGCGGCGAGGAATGGCGATAGGGCCAAGATTTCCTGCGGCAGCGACGGCCTGTTTGATCGTGATTCGACCGCCGGAAATGGTGTACGCACCCGGCCGTGTTACATTCCCCATCATGTAATAAAATTCCGGCTTGACATCCGGCACGTTAATAACGTCGCCGGAATGTATCACGATGTTATAACGAGGATCACCTTCACGAAGTTTTTTGATGTTGATCCGAATGACCTTGACGCGGGGCATCCAGGGTTTGGCCTTTTGCATTTTCATCGCCGCCGCAAAATCGTAGACCGATGTCGATGCGGACGTCTTCGGTTGGGTGCTTGGCTCACCGGTTTGCATCTTGGAACCATTCAGGGCCACCCAATGTCCATTGAAATAAACATATCGTGGCTGCGTGGATGGGGAACTTTGACCGTTCCCACTGATTGCCTCATTGAGCAATTCCTGTTCTTTCTCGGCCCGGGATTTAGCGCTGACGTGCTTCGGTGGATGAGCCAATTGATTGGCGATGGCACTGAGCATGCCCGATGAAAGTCCCGAAGGAGCCGGATTGGCAGCTGAGGGTTTCACGACCGTCGAGCTCGCGACGACAGGCGTTTTAGCTGTCGACTTAGGTTCCTCGCGTATGACATAGAGCCATTTTAACTGCGGCGACATGGACATATCGCCGGCCAGGGCGAGGGCATCAAGCAGACGGAAGTCGGGAGTTGTAATGTTATAGGTGCCGGCGTGCACAACGGATCCAATCAGTGAGAAAACTCTGCGCCGCGCCTCAGTGAGTTCAACATTCACCTGCGGACCGGGTTGGTGTGGCCCCGGAGGAGCCATCTCACCGGTGTTGATCAGGGTATCAATGATGCGGTGACGCAATTGCCGAGTAGTCAGGCCGGCGGCATGAACAGTCCCTACGAAATCCAGTGTGATATCGCCCTGCGAATTCACCTGTCGCGTCTGCACCGATTCCTGTCCAGGCACTACAAGCTGGAAGACCGAGACGGTGACCACATCGCCCGCACCGAGGCGATAAGGCTTGTGGATGACTTGAAGATCTGCCGGGCTCGGGGGAACGGAGTCCTTCCATGGCTCACGCGGCGGATCATTAACAGCCAGAGAGTCCAGAATCGGCCACGTAACGGGCGTCACGCGCCCAAATGGATTGGTTTTATCAAAGCGTCCCACTTCGGCGGGATTGAAAAATGAATTTCGGATGTTGAGATAGTCGAGCGGACTCTCTCCGTGTGAGCATCCCAACAGCGATACGCATGCGGCAGACAGAGCCGCCACCCCGAGGCATCTGGACCAGCGCTGGGAACGACCGCTTTTCACCTGTCGGCCTTCACACGACACATCGTCGGCACGCGGGGGTCTAGCAGTTTCAGCCATGCAGTTCACTCCTGAATGATTAAATCCCATTTTCCTGGCCCGTTCTATCGAGCTCCGGTATCTTAACCGGAGTATCCGAAGGTTGTATGACTTCGCTCGGATACCTGCCATCTATATCCATCAGCCCACTTGCTCCAACTACCGGGTGATGTCTTACGGCCCGGAAACCTGAATATTCAACAACAAAGGCCGCAAAGTCAAGCATCGCACCGCTACACCACCCATCCGGCGTTTTTATCGGCCAATTTCAGGGGTACAGTTAAATGGAATGTGAGCAATTGGGTGTATTGATGCCGTCTTCCGATCACGATGGCCCCCTGCCGAATGGTCTGGAAGTTGCAAGGGTTTGATTCCCGATCCCTGAAGTTACTACCTGTGGTGGCCGTTACACTCTTCCTATTGGGGTTGTTGGCCTGCCTAGCCTTCCTCTACCCCCCCTGCTCCAATTTTTCGCCACTCAATTCCGTAAAGAGCGTGCATAAGCTTTAATTCCATTTCTCTCTCCATCACCATGATTTGCTAACCCTCAAGCCCACCGGTATCCTTTCAATTCATCTTGGAGTTGCGCATGACGAAGTGGCGCCGCGCTAACCGAACGGACGCATGGGTCAAGCCTGAATATCGAACACTTTGCTCCATTATTCTCCTGAGCACCATGGCTACAGCAGCATATGGGGTTACTGTCGATCTGATTACCGCTCAAATATCGCCAGCCTATTTTAACCTTGACCATCCATCGTTGAGCATGCCGAAAATATTCCATAGCTCAAATGCCGCCGTGCTGGGCATCTCCTGGGGATTAGTAGCCTCCGTTCCCATAGGTGTCGGCCTCGGAATCTGGCTTGCCTTGAGTGCCCAGTATGGTTCCTGGCCGAGGATCAGTCGGCGAACGGTTGGAATTTCGATCATCGTTATTCTGTTGGTGATGGGACTCTCGGCGTTGGGAGTGGGAGAATGGTCGTATCGTCAGGCATTGGCGCAAGGGCAATCGGCTGCGGTCGCCGGTGAGATTTGTGCGTTGCGCATTCATCAAGTGTCTTATCTGATGGGGGTTTTGGCGGCGTTATGCCTGTGTGTTGGAATTTTAATACGCCGCAAACAATTATTGAAGGCTGCAGATGTGTCAGGCCGCAAGCATCCGGCACCAAGCGGGTAAGCTATACAAGATCACGATTCGGATCGTGCCCGGGGGCAAATCGGATCATAGCATGTATTCTCGAGCCGCATCCTCGTGAATCTGCCAGCATCGATCGCGTCTCCGCTTGTTCTTCTTGGCCAGATAAAGTGCCTCATCTGCACGCCGGAAGACCGCGTCGGGCGATTCGTCCCCGCCAGAATATCGGGCAAGGCCGAAACTGCCGGATACGCAAAGTTCCGTTCCGCCCGGCAATCTGAACGGGGCTTCCCAGATATGACTGAGGCGATCAAGCAGTTGCAGGCAGTCAACCTCTTTGAGCAGGTCTTCTATAACGATGATGAATTCATCCCCGCCGAGGCGGGCGACAAAATCGCTCTGCCGGACGGAATTAACAAGTCTCTGGGCGATCTGTGAAAGAATTTCGTCGCCGGAGGCGTGACCGAAGGAATCATTAATAATCTTAAAATCATCCACATCCAGCATGACCACATGAATCGCCCCGCCGGTGCGCTGCACGCGTGCCTGCGCCTTGTCAAAGTGTAAATCGAGACCGGTGCGGTTATACAGGGATGTAAGGGGATCATGCAGCGCCAGCCAGGCTTGCTGAGCTAATTCCTGGTCAAGATGCCTCTTGACATCCATCTGATCCAAAGCGCGATGGAGCAGCTCTGTAATGCGGCCCAACAGGGATATCACCTCAGAATCAAAGAGGTTTTCACGTTGCGATACGAGCACCAGATGGGCATAGGGTCGGTAGCCACGTTGGATTGGCGCCGCCGCCGCGGATTTCCAGCCCATCTGATTAAACGCGGCAGCATCGGTTCCGCAACCGCACTGTTCCAGATTACCGACGGCAAATATCCCATTCTTCTGTTTTTCAAGCAGGCAGTTCATCAAAAGTCCTGCGGCTGCCTTTGCGTGCGCCTCGCGCTGATCATTTTGCACCGTCGAGGCAGAGAGTTTTCGCAGGATACCATCGCCGCCAGTCACGACGATGAATGCCGCATCGAAAAGTCCTCCATCGGCCAATTTGCGGCAGGTTTGATCGAAGAGCGTCTCCTCATCCCCCGCATTGAGAACGATTTCACCCTGAGTCATCAGGGATTTGTAGAGTGAATTGAGGCGTTCCAGCCTGGCGCGTAGATCAAACGCATCCAGTGCCCGCCCCAGAAGCTGGGCGCTGGAGGTCAGCAGCGCAACCGTGTCCTGATCGAAAACGTCGCGATCAAAAGCCGTTACACTCAAGACTCCCCACAGCGAACCGGATCGCGGGATGGGAAAAGCCGCCCACGCCTTGATGCCCAATTCCCGTGCGGCCTGATGAAATCCGACGCTCCGGGCATCGTGCAGATAGTCATTACTGAAAAGCACTCGGCCTGAACGAAGCACCTCACGGGATAAGGTGCCGGGATCATCGCCATCCATAGCGGAATAGAATTTTTCCATTAGCTCACGGCTGTGAACCCCTTCCGCGTAGTGATATCGGATGATGCGATCTTCATCGGGCCACGCCAGGCCCACGAGGTCAAATAAACCGGTCTGAACAAGTTGGCGGCACGTGCCGCCCATGAGTTCCGCTTCGTTGGAGGCCTCAAGGTGGATTTTTTCCTCCTCCACCAAAGCCTGATAGATGAGATTCAATTTTTGGAGCGCCTGATGGCGCTGTTTCGATTCACTGATCAGCGACTGCCGTTCGAGCGCAAAACTTATGGTTGCAATGAGATGCTCGATCAAATGGCGTTTGTCATCGGTATTGAAAAAGTTTGGCGTTCGGCTGTAAAGGCAGAGAATGTAGCTGCCTCCGTCGCGAATTGGAATGGCGATTGATGATTGCCATCCCGCCTGCGTAATGACTTGGTGAGCCGCACTGTCCGTCTGTCCGAGCGTCCAGGCGCAGCGGGAAAAATCATCCACGATCACCATCTTCCCTGATCGCCAGGCCTGTCCGGTTGCGCTGGATCCCGATAGATGGTCATGGATCGATATTCGAACGCGGGAGAGATACTCACGCATTCCGGAGCCGATCAAGGCGTGGTACTGAAAGAAACCATCATCGCCGGGCGCCCCGAACCATCCAGCATCGACACCGACCTGCTCAACGAGAAAATCAAGTGCCCGCACAAACAATTCATTTGTGGATGTCGCGCCGATAAAAAGTCGGTCCAGTCGTAATAATTTCGTTATTGGCATCGGCGCAATGTCCAGATCACCGGATCGATTAAACCGGACTCTCGATCGTTTCGTCGTTCAAAGAGCATGAAATTCGCCCTACCTTAACACCCAAGTGTCCGGTGATGATGGTCGCTGTCGGGAGAGATTATCGGTTGCAAATTGCTGGCGGCTGAAGGAAAACAGCCTTGCTATAGGCAAGCGGATAAATGGCCGGATTAAAATCCGCTGAAAGACGCGCCGTCCGATAAAAGGGCGTAAGGGAAGACGATAAGATTTACCATCTTGCGGAAAATTACTTCGCCCCGGGAAACATCTGCTGCATCGATTCATAACCGCCACTTGATTGTGATGAACCCGTTACCGGCGGCATCGATGTCGTCTGAACAGGGGATGAATGGTACGAGTTAGCCGGCACTCCTCCCATCGGAGTTAGGCCGGGCTTCAGGAAAAGATAGTAGAGATGGCCGCGGGAGAATTCATAGCCCGCCTGGGTTTGTGCTTCCGGCCCGACCCCCATGTAAATATCCGCCCGCCCGGCGGCGCGGATTGCCCCCCCGGTGTCCTGATCCAGTAGAAAACCGCGGTAAGGACTGATCTGCCCCTGGGTGTTGGGCATATCGGTGGTTACAAAAGTAAGTGATGCACGCGGGAAGATGCTCTGATACGGGGGGGCAGTGATGGTTTTATCGGTCGCCAGTGTGCGATGGGCGGTCACCTTTACCCCCAGCGACCCGAGCGGCCAATGGGCCGGATCATACACCTTGAGGAAAGCCATGAAATGATTTTTCATGATGTCCGCCTCGACCCGATGCGGATGAATTTGGGAATAGGCTTCGATGGCCGGTAACGATAGCTTCCGACGGCTGATGACCTTCTGCTTCACGAGCAACATTCCCAACCCGGTATATTTGCGGCCATTGTCACCGGCATAACCGATCGTCATGACCTGACCATTCGTCAGAATCACCTTCGCCGAACCCTGAATCTCCGCAACATACGCATCCAGCGGATTGGCAAACCACACCAATTCACGCCCGGCCAGAAGATGATCTTCAAGAATCTGTCGGCGGGTCGGGTACGGCGCGTAGCTGCCGTTTGGCAATTTCTCCCCGAGTATCTGACCCGAAATTGGATTGACTGCCAGATTCAGCGGCTTTTTGTACACCGGGTAACGATATTCGGATGTCTTGAACAAAGAGCCGTAAAGGATCGGGGTGTAATAACCGGTAAACCAGACATCACTCCTACTGTTGTAACCTTTGGCGATATAGACATCGTAGCGGGTATCGATCAACTGCTGAAAGTGCGCAGCAGAATGAATGTTTCGGAGCATCCACTTAAAATCGAGCAGCGAATTGACCACCTGCTGATGGGTGATCGGGCCGTCGGGATAAAACTCTTGACTGCTTGGGGCGGCCATGAACTTCAGCGATCTGTCAATCGCGGTAATGAGTCCCTTCTTATCCATGAATGCAGCCTGCATGTTGGGATATTGTCCGGGCGAGAGTTTGCGAAGGCCCCAAGCACCCACCGGAAGTTCCTTATCAACATTGCTTCGTTTGGGTGTAAGGCTGATGATCCGGTTGTTTTGGGTTGAGCAGCCGGCAAGCAAACCAAAGAGGCCGACAAAT
>JAJZKY010000855.1 GCA_021803885.1 Planctomycetota bacterium | reverse complement strand
TTGGCCGCAATGTTGACGGAAGCGGATTTGAATGTTGGATTGCAAAACGTCTCTTATACAGCGAGTCCGGCCTGGAATGCGCGCGGAAATTCGACATTTGAAATGGCGCTTACGGGGAACGTGACAGCGCCAACGATTTCCGGCCAGGTAGCAGGACAAAGATTGATTTTCATCTGGCACCAATCGACAGCAGGAGGAAATACGATTGTCTATCCATCGAATTTCTATGGCTGGTCGCAGATATCAAGCGTGGCGAGTTCAATCAATGTACAGGAATTTATCGTATCTAGCGCGCTGAATTGCTATGCCGTCGGGCCTTTGATCGTTATCTAGGAGAACCTATGTTGAAGAAAGTCATCTTGCTATTCGCGGTACTATCCGGATCGGCATCCGCGCAATCCGTTACGCCGAACATCGGCCTGCAATTGCCCTCCTACAATTCGAGCAACTGGGGAACGCAGTTGAATTATGACCTGACGCGGTTGGATGGATATCTTTCAGGCGGCTATACGATCCCGAATTTATCAATCAGCACGTTGACTACTCCAACTGTCAATGCAACCGCCTCGGTGACGACGCCGAGCGTGAATAACTTCGTCTATATCCGGCCTTCGGGGGACACGACCGGGGCGACGGACAATGCGGCGATTCAGGCGGCGGTAACGGCCGGGGATTCGATTTGGCTGCAAGCGGGGAATTATTATCTGACTGGCATCACCGCGGCGAATCCCTTTCGGATGGAGTGCGCGGGGAGCGGACTGACGTTCCTGAATTCGGTGGCGGCGACGACCACCTTCTTTACCGTGAGCTATGGTGGAGGCCAGTTGAACAATGAGTCGAACGGCGCGGGCATCTACAACTGCGGCTTCCAGCCGAAATCCGGCGTGGTGCCCACGGGCGGCGACGTGCTGAATATCGCCGGAGTATCGTCTACCGCGTATTTAAGCGGGTTTCATTTCGCTGGCAACCAGGCGTGGGGATTGGCGGGCGGCATCCGCACCGGCTCGTTTCTGATTACCAACTGGTTCACGAACAACATGTTCACCTCATTCGTTACTGGAGGAGATGGCTGCATTTTCTATAACACGCCGCCGCCCGGGGGGGGATGCGCGGTTCGATGGCAATCAATGCAACCGAGCGGGGAACGTCACGATTGCGCAATCCGACGTGACGGAATTCGCCAACCAGAAGACCAATTTAGGTGGGGTCCTATTTACCCAAGCTGGCCCAACCGGGCATGTTAGTTTTCTGAACATTTCCGACGAAGGCGCCGCAAGCTGCGGCTTCGATTTCGGGACTGGCTCGAATCCGCCGACCGGCATCTCGATCCAAGGCGGTCAGATCGATCTGACGCCCACGGCCCTTTGCAACACGGCGAATGCGCCAGGGCTGGCCTACAGCTATCAAGAGCATGCAACGACAGCCTATCCCAGCAATACGGATACCTTGGTGACAGGCGAGAGCTATGCCGCGCCTGCGGCGACGACGGGAACCTACGATTCTGTCCAGAGCGCGGATACGACCCGTCTCTCTATTCCAGTCAATCATGGAGGGTACGGGATGTACGGCCCGTGGAATTTGTCCGGGTCCAATCTTTCCGGCGGAACGGCTACTTCGCAATGGTCGCTGGGCTTCGCGCTGCCGGGAAACACCTCCTCGATTGGAACCAACATTGTTCTGGGATGTCTGAGCGGGGTTGGAGCCTGGAATCCGTGCCTGACCTTCAACCCTTCGACGCAAGCCGCCACGTTTGGGGCCGGAGGGTTGGCGACACCCACGGTAGCGGCTACCACCTCCATTACTACGCCTGCTCTCAACAGCACGGAAGTGATCGCGACCGCGTCGGTGACGACGCCGATTGTGAAGGGGAATGATGCGGCGACGTTCGCGGCGGGAAGCGGCGCGGGGACCTCTCCCTCGGCACCGGCTTGCTTAACCGTCTATACCTGCACCGCATCTTCTGGGACGGTGTCGATCACCACGGGAACGTCTCCGAACAACACAGCCGCATTGATCACGGTAAGTTTTACGGCGTTACCCGCCGCCTACGCCAACTGCGTGGTGAGCGGCTTTGGCACGAGCGCTGGAGCCACGATTTTGCCGTATATCGGTGGCTCGAATGCGACCAGCTTCAGCATTTGGACGGGCAACACGCCTGCGGCATCGACCCTATACGAATTTTCGTATGTGTGCCAGCAGTGAGTGGGGTAGGGAAAGGAGACGCACTCGACCTTGCTGACGCCTGCCCATGTCGACCTGTACGTGAAGATGCGGGCAGACCCAGTGACCCACGCGGGGTATCGGGTGGATGCGGCGCTGATCTTTTGTGAGTACGTCGAGATCCTGCTGGGCAAGCTGGATGCGGGCGAGCGGGAGATTGTGCTGCTGCGCTCGTATGGATACACCCAGGAAGAGATTGCAGACAGGCAGAATGTTTGTGTGGATACGATTTCGCGTCATGTTGGGCATATCGACAGAACGCTGTTTGAGGAATTCATCGCAGGCCTGGGCGAGTTGGGCATGACAATGCGGAAACGTCATGCTTGCAAGGACGGTCGGCGACTCGGAAGGCCGCCTAAATTGGTTGGGCAATAGAGGAAGCGATGAAAAAACTTATCTTGATTCTGGCGTTGTTTCTTCCCGCGTTGGCCTTTGCACAGACGGGCATTACTACCATCACGGCATCGAAGATCAACAATGCGGGAACGCAGCCTTTGACGGGGCAATTGTGCGCTACCCCAGCGGA
>JAJZKY010000854.1 GCA_021803885.1 Planctomycetota bacterium | reverse complement strand
CAAAGGTGGCACCAGGGACCACGAGCCTCCGCCCATTTCTCGGTCCCACCCACCTTTCCCGACCGGTCCTCCGGCCTGACCTCCGACGCTGACACGGGACTGCTTGACGGACCCGTATCACTGGTGTACAGTCCACCAGCATGTCCCGCTCCGGCCGCGCCGGCCATGAGCGGGCGGCGAGTGGGGCGCTCCCCATCAGCTGGCAATCCAAGGGCACTGGTGCCCAGTAAACCGGGCGGAGCACCGCCGAACCAAGGAGGTTGACTGTTCTATGAGGTTGGCCACGATTAATACCCCGCAGGGACCTCGGCTCCATGTCCGCGGCCGTTCCGGCTACGTGGATGCCGCAGCCGAGACCGGCAACGGTGCCCTGGCCAGCATGACCACGGCTCTTGCCGCCGGCGCCGCCGCCTGGGAGCAGCTCCGGTCGCTGGAGGCGCGTGACGGGCGCCAGGTGGAAGAGTCCGAGTACGCGGCTGTGGTTCCCGATCCACCGCGCGTCCTCTGCCTGGGAGTGAACTACAGCGAGCACGCCTTGGAGACCGGTCGCACCGTGCCAAAGTGGCCAGAGAGCTTCGTCAGGGGCGCTGACAGCCTGACCGGCCCCTTCGCCGACCTGGTCCACCCGGCCCTTACCGAGCGTTTCGACTACGAAGGCGAGCTCGGCATTGTCATCGGTCAGGGGGGCCGCTACATCCCGGCGGAGAAGGCGCTCGACGCCATCGCTGGCTTCGTGGTCTGCAACGACGGGTCGGCCCGGGACTGGCAGCGGGCGGGCACCCAATGGACTCCCGGCAAGAACTTTGACGCCACCATGCCGTTGGGACCCGACCTGGTAACTGTCGACGAGGTGGACGTCTCCGATGTTCAGCTCACCACCAAGGTGAATGGGGAGGTCAGGCAGTCGGCCAGGACGTCTCAGATGCTAGTGAACGTGCCGCGAGCGATCGAGTTCTTCTCATCCTTCACTACTCTGCGCCCCGGCGACGTCATCGCCACCGGCACGCCTGGAGGGGTTGGCATCGGACGGCAGCCTCCACTCTTCCTGGTGCCAGGCGACGTTGTTGAGGTGACCATCGAGGGCGTCGGAACCATCCGCAACCGGGTGGTGGCCGAGAAGTCCGAAGGAGTCTCACGAACCTGGGTACCGGCCGTAGCATCGGGTCCGGGCCTCTAGAACCGGTCGCGTCGAAGAGAAGGGAGGGCGCAACATGCCATCGTTGAACGCAGACCCCGAACATCGGAGCCTGGCGCCGCCGGGAGTTTCAGGACTACTTGGCAGTCTGCTGGTGGCGGGGACTACCCGTCCCTCGGCAGCCGCCTCTGGAAAGCCAGAGACATGACAGTGGCGGACCTGACCGCCACCAGCCCGATACCGATGGAGGTCACTCACAACCCATGACCGCTTTACGAAGATTGCCGCATGCAATCAAGGTCGGCGCGATTCTCGCCATTGGCGGGATCCTGCTGGCCGCCTGCTCTTCCACCACCACCAGCACCAGTTCCACAGGCAAATACCCACTCGTCATCGCCGACCTGGCTCCCTTCACCGGAGTGGACGCAGCTCTCGGTGGTTTCTACGAAGCCTCATGCCTGGCCGCGACCAAGGCGATGAACGAGGCCGGGGGCGTGCTCGGACACAAGCTCACCTGCGCCACCTTCGACACCAGGGGTGACCCAGCCGACGCTGTCCCGGCGACCAACCAGATGTTCGCGACAGAGCCGCACCTGGCGATGGTCATCGGATGCACCTCAGATGAGGCGGCCTCCGTCGTTCCCATCATCAACTCCAAGAAGATGGTGATGTTCTGTATGACCGGGCAGTCGCAGTTCGATCACGTGCATTACCCCTACTTCTTCCGGTTGGTGCCTCCGGACCTGGCGGAGTCCTACGCGATGGTCGCGATCGCCAAGTACTACAAGCACTACACCCGAATCGCGATGGCCTTCGGCAATGACATCGGCTCCCAGACCTTCGTGCAGCCGGCTATCCAGTCACTCAAGAAGGCGGGGATCACGCTGACCGCCAACGTCACCCTCGACCTGACCGCCACCACCTTCCGGACCGAGGCTGAGACCGTGGTAGCGAGCCACCCCCAGGCGATCATGACCGAGGCCCTGGGGTCCGCAGACGCCACCTTCCTCTCCGAGGTCAAGCAGCTGAACGGGGGCAAGATGATCCCGGTCATCGGCACCTCGGCCACCATCTCCCCGGCCTGGTTCTCCTCGGTCGCGGGAGCAGTGGGCGCCTCGACTCTCGCCCAGAACTACGTGGCCGACAACCTGGTCACCGCCACCTCAGGACCGGAGTACACACCGTTCTACGACGCCATGCAGGCGGTCAAGAACCAGGTCAAGAGCCTGGATGCGGGCAGCCTTCAGACCCTGCTCTCAGGTCCCGGCGCAGTTCACCTCTTCGATGGGATGAACCTGGCAGCTCTGGCGATGCTGATGGCCAAGAGCACCAACCCCAGCGTCTACAAGGCTGACATCCTCAAGATCGGGGATGGCGTCCCGGGCGCGGTGGTGGTCCACAGCTTCGCCCAGGGCAAGGCAGAGCTGGCCAAGGGCAAGGCGATCCGCTACATCGGCCCCGGTGGTCCCACCAGCTTTGACAGCTACCACGACTCACCGGGCATCTTCCAGGTGGACGGGTACCAGGCCAACGGCAACGTCGTCGTTCTGGCCGGGATCACCACCGCCCACTACCGGGCTGTGCAGTAGCCAGCCAGTAACATCGGCCCTCAC
>JAJZKY010000853.1 GCA_021803885.1 Planctomycetota bacterium | reverse complement strand
GCGTGGTCGACGTCCTGGAACGTCACTCCAGTGGCGAACGTGACCAGCGCCTGCATGTGATACGTGGACGACCCATGCATGCCTGCCACTTCCATATTGATTTCACCGCCATAGTTATTGGGCGTAGTCGGCGTGGGCTGCGACCATGTATTCAATCCATAGCCGGTGTCGGGTCCGAACTGGACCGACATCTTGCCCGGTTGCGGCAAATACATGGAATAGTCAGCAACCAGCGGATTGGCAGTGTTTGTCACCAGGCCGGGTCGCATCACAGCAACCACAGCGCTTGCGTGGTTGGCCTGCTGGGAACTGGTCAGAGCAGCCTCTACTACAACATTTTCGCTCTGGCCGATCGTGGAGGGCGCAACGTAATTGCCATTGGTATCGATGGTGCCCACGGTTGCATTGCCACCCACAATTCCGTTTACAGACAATGTCACGGCGCCGCCACCGTTAGCCACCACCGTAAAGTGAACCGTCTGCCCAAGACCAACTGCGGCATTCTGGGGGCTGATGGTAATGGAGCCAGCCTGTTGTGGAGTGGGAGGTGGCTGGGATGGGGCGGGGGGATTCGGAGGCGTCGGAACAGGCGGCTTGGAAGTGGTCATGGTCGGTGAGCCGCCGGCACAACCCGCAGCCAGCAAAACAACCAGCGAAAGCCATGCACCTGGCTTTCCCACGCACCGACGAACGCTCCGTGTGACTGACATTCTGTCCTGCCTTCGAAAACGATAAAGATGTGCCGCAGGATATAGACGTATTGCGCGACCACTCGGTTGTGCTCAGTTACCGATTTCAGACCAACTTTATCGCGATACTGCAACACGAGATAACAGGAATTCCGCGTATGGGCCTTTGACGTCCTGAATTTTATGGTCCTCGAAGTTCCAGATGCGGGTCGCCACTTCATCGATCAGATCCTGATCGTGGGTGACGAGCAGGACGGTGCCCTCGAACTTCTGGAGCGCCTGATTCAGCGCGTTGATGGCTTCCAGGTCCAGGTGGTTGGTCGGTTCGTCGAAGATCAGGATGTTCGGTTTTTGCATCATAAGACGACAAAATAGCAAACGCGCCGCTTCGCCTCCAGACAGCGCTTCCGTAGGTTTCAGCCCTTCTTCCCCGCTGAACAGCATCTGGCCGAGCACGCCGCGGATGTCCTCCTTGGTCGCCTTGGCATCGAACTGGTGCAGCCAGTCCGCCGCCGTCATTCCCTTCTGAATGGTCGAGGTGTGGTCCTGCGCGAAGTAGCCGATCTGCGCTTCATGGCCCCACTTCACCACGCCGCTGTCGATATCGCGGGACGGGTCTTCTCCAGTCATGTGCTCGACGTTAGGAGCATTCGCCAGCAGCGCCTTGATGAGGGTCGTTTTTCCCTGGCCGTTTCGGCCTATCAAACAGATTTTTTCTCCGCGCGAAATGGACGCCGTAAATCCGTCGATGACGACATGGGAGCCATACGCCTTGCGGACGCCCTCCACTTCCAGAATGTGCTTGCCGGACGGACGAAGTTGGTCGAAGCGAATGTACGGGCGCGCAATGTTGGAGCGCGCCAACTCGCTGGTCTGGAGCCGCTCGACTTCCTTCTTGCGCGAAGTCACCTGGCTGGAACGCGTGCCAGCCGAAAAGCGCGCAATGAATTCATTCAACTGGGAAATCTTCTTCTCGCGCTCTTCATTCTGCGCTTCCAGGCGAGTGCGCACCTGCGTCTTCGCCAGCACCATATCGTCGTAACCGCCAGTGTAGGTGATGATGGTCTGATAATCGATGTCGGCAATGTGCGTGCATACGTTGTTGAGGAAATATCGGTCGTGCGAAATCGTAATCAGCGTGCCTTCGCGGTGGGTAAGAAAATCTTCCAGCCAGTGGATCGAATCGAGATCGAGATAGTTTGTCGGCTCATCGAGCAGCAAACCCTGCGGATTGCCGAAAAGGGCCTGCGCCAGCAGCACGCGAAACTTCTGGCCGCCCTGCAATTCGCTCATTTTGCGTTCATGCACTTCATTCGGTATGTCGAGGCCTTGCAGCAGGATGGCGGCATCGCTCTCGGCGGTGTAACCATCCTCCTCGCCGACAATGCCTTCCAACTCTCCCAGACGCATGCCATCGGCGTCATCCAATTCCGCTTTTTCGTAGATATGGTCGCGCTCTTCCAGCGCGGCCCACAGGCCCTTGTTGCCCATAATCACCGTATCGATCACGCGATAGGCGTCAAAGGCGTACTGGTCCTGGCGCAGCACCCCGAGCTTCTTCGGACGCACGACGACGCCCTTCTGCGGCTCCAGGTCTCCGCTCAGGACCTTCATAAATGTGGTTTTTCCCGCTCCATTGGGACCAGTCAGGCCGTATCGACGACCCGCTGTAAAGGTGGTGGAGACATCCTCGAATAAGACCTTCGAACCATAACGCATGCTTACATTGCTGACAGAAATCATAACTCCTTCAATTTTTTCACAATTATGGCCCTGCGTGTTCGTTGGAAGGACAGTTGTGGCAATGTTGTTGCAGATTATTGCGGGGAAGTGCGGCGAAACACGCTGAAATCCCTCAAAAATACAGATGCGGATGCAAAAAGGCGAAGCCCCACCTTCGAACAGCGAAGGTGGGGTCTTTCTTCTAGTGGATGAAACAACGCATCCTTACTTGATGATCGTCAGCAACAACTGCCTGCTCTGTGCTGGGGCACCGTTGGCCGGTGTTGCCACCACGGCAATTTGATAGCTGCCAATCGCCGCGTCGGGAGTCAGGTTCGCGCA
>JAJZKY010000049.1 GCA_021803885.1 Planctomycetota bacterium | reverse complement strand
TCTGGTTGACCGTGTCAGAAATGAAGTTCTGGCCCATGAATTAAAACTAAAACAAAACGCCCCACCCCTGCTGTAGACTCCGTCGCCAATCTATGCCCGACACACTCCTAGGAGCGGCCGATGACGACCCAGGAGATGCTTTCCCGCAATCTGCGGCGCGCCGTCAGCAAAGATGTCGGACTGGCGGGCATTCTGCTGTATGTTCCCGCCGTGACCGTCACCGATCGAGGACGTATTGCCTGGACCGATGGCAGAAGGATGTATTTTGCCGAGCGCTATTTCGAGTACAAGCCCGAAGAGCAGGTGGCGATTGCCATTCACGAGGCACTCCATGTCGCGCTCCGGCATGTGCAACGGGGTGATGCGCTGGCGAACCGCGAAGGAAGCGCCTTCGATGGCCGCTGTTGGAACATCGCGTGCGATGCCGTCATCAATCATTCGATCCGCGCTTGCCACTGGTGCGCGCTGCCGTCGGGAGCGTTGTACCCCGAGGACTGCCTCGCCTCGGAACAGTTGAAGCAATGGCCCGCGGAACTCTGGACGGCGGAGGAACTTTACGCCGAGGTCAAACGCGATGAGAAGAGGCGCGACGAGATTCTCAGCAACGGAGATGGAATCCCCAGAGGAGATCTTCACAGCGCGGGCGAAGCGTCTTTTCCTGCGCCTGGAGTTCACGAGCAGAGCCTGGAACAGGGCATCTGGCGGCAGAGATTGCTGCGCGCCCAGGCCGGTTCGGCTCCCGCATCCTTGTTACGGCGTCTTGCGGCGGATGTACCGAAATCCGTTATGCGCTGGGAGGCGGTATTGAGGAACTTTCTGACGGCGCGGCTGATGCCTCTGACCGAAGCATCCTGGAATCGCCCGAGCCGGCGCACACTTGCCTTGGGGAAAGATGCCGTTTGGATGGAACCCGGCACGGACCGCCGTCGGGGAGTCCGCCGTGCCGGTGTCGTGATCGATACCTCCGGCTCCATCGGCGACAAGCTTCTCCACACTTTTATCTCCGAGATCAACAGCCTGATGACCAGGACGGGATGCGAGGTCCTGCTGGTCGATTGCGATGCTCGCGTCCAGCAAGTGTCCATGCATCGGAAGCCGATTCAGGGATATGTGGCCAGGGGCGGAGGCGGCACCGATTTCCGACCCGCCCTCGAAGCACTGCGTCGCGTTCCGCTCGACGTTGCCGTGTACTTTACCGATCTGGAAGGCGCCTTCCCGGAAAAGAAGCCCGCATTCCCCTTGTTGTGGGCGACCACCCAGGATCTTGCCGTGCCGTTTGGATGCAAGCTGCTGCTGCCTGCCAAAGGAGGCTTATGACTACTGAATTTGCACCATGCTCCCCGGAAGCTGTCGTCTACTCGATCCGGGTCGATGTCGGTGAGTACGAGGAAATACCCTTTGAATTCTCCTACCGTATGGACGGAAGTGGAACCTGCAAGGACCTCGAATATGGTAACGAGGAAATTGACTTTGCCTGGGAACCATCGATCCTCGACGGACTCGATCCGGAAAAACGAGACGAGGCCCTTCACGACCACGCAACCGAGATCTTCTGGGACGAAATCAATGAACAACTCAATGAGGACCGGGTGCTTCGCGAATCCGATTACGGTAGCGAATCTCTCTCTTTCGAGAGCGGCAGTGAGGAAGAACTAGAGCGGGTTGTCCGGCTGGCCCTATATTCCTTTCCTTCCATCTGGGACGGCTCCAGGGAAGAAATTGGCGTAACCGTCAACGCGGCCTCCGAAAATCAGTCCGCCTGTGTTGATGACTATTGTGAGTTGATGGAAGACGGAGAGATTTCGGATGCGACCAAAGATACGCTTCGAGAGCTGATCGATCTCGGTCTGCGATGGAACTGGCCAGTCGGTTTTCACCTGGAATACAACGACGGAGCGTCGGGCCGGGCCAGCGGGTACTGTGAATCGCCCAGCACGGTCGATTACACCATCCAGAAGCCTAGTTTTCACGAACTCGCCGAGGCCCGTCAGGAACTCGTCCAGATTCTGACTGAGCATGGAACGGCGGCCGAAGCGAAGCAGCTTCTTCTGAGAGGAGATTGAGGTCATGGGAAATGTTCAGTTCCACAGCGAATCATCAGCGCGCCGGTTCGGAGGAACACCGGAAGATTATGTGGCGATCCACAAATTTCTCGACCAGTCGAAGCTCTATCTGGCGGATTGGCGTCACCGGGCGCTGCTGCACACGACCTTCGGCGTGGCGCTCTGCGAACAGTTCTTCGGAGACCTCTACAAACGGGCGTCTGGCGGAGGCGCGGTTGCGACGCGGACGATTGCCGAGGTCCATATCCTCGAGGATATGAAGGCGATCCTCACGCCAGCGGATTTTCTGCGCGAGATGCCGATCCGCAGTTGGATGAATGGATTGACAGCCTCTCAGAGACGCGCGGTGCAGTCGTTTCGAATTCCCGAGGTGGAAGGACCGCAAGATTTGAAGAACCATAACGAAGATCAGCCATGAGCGCAAGGATGGACGTAGCCTCCGGTGTCACTGCTGCTTACCCCTGACTCCTGAACGCGGAGTTTGAACGAGGTTCCCATTGCACGCAAAGTACGGTGGGAGCGGTGGCGTGACTTGCCGGCTCTGTCTGTGCGGCGTCGTCTCCCAGTCGTGGCCTGAATGAGTTCCTCTCCGAAAGAAGTCTGAGCACTGCAACGGAAAACGTAATCCTCGCTCCTCTTCACCATCTCTCCCAAACCAATAAGGACAATCCATGAAACCAAGCATGCTGTATGAAGCGCTCCATGCGCTGATAGCGGAACGTGTGCCTCTCCACCTCTGGGGCGCCTGCGGCGTCGGTAAGTCGCAGATCGTCTCCCAGGTCGCAGTCGACCTCGATCTGAACTTTCTCGACATTCGCGCCGTACAACTCGATCCAGTCGATCTGCGCGGATTGCCCCGTATTGCTTCCGATCGGACCGAATGGGTACCCCCGAAATTTCTTCCAACCTCGGGCAAGGGAATTCTCTTTCTCGATGAGCTGACCTCGGCGCCGCAAATGACACAGGCCGGCTGTTATCAGCTCGTACTCGATCGCAGACTGGGTGAATATGTCCTGCCCGAAGAGTGGGTAGTGATTGCCGCCGGGAACCCAGCCTCGGAGCGCGGCGTTCACTTCTCGATGCCGCGGCCCCTTCGCAACCGGTTCGTTCACCTGAACCTCGATGCGGATCTCGAAGACTGGTGCAAGTGGGCGGTTCGGGCGAAGGTGCGGCCGGAAGTCATCGCTTTCCTTCGCTTCAAGCCCGCGTTGCTGCAGGATGGAGACGCAACGTCGGATGCAAACGCATGGCCCACTCCCCGCTCCTGGGAGATGGCGTCGAATGTGCTGAATGGATTCTCGTACCGGCAGAAGAACGGCCTGTTGTCCGGCGCGAATGAGATCGAAGTCCAACTCCTCGAAGGGACGATCGGGCCTGCGGCGGCCACTGAGTTCGTCGCGTTCCTGCGGCTGTTCCGTCAATTGCCGTCGATTCGCGAGATCCTGTTGAACCCGGAGACCGCGCCGCTTCCCAACGAGCCATCCGCACAGATTGCCATCGCCACGGCCCTCGGCCGGGCCATGACCGATCACTCCCTGGCCAATGGCATCAAGTACCTCGACCGGATGCCCACAGAGATGCGCGTGCTGGCCATGCGCGACGCCTCGGCGCGGGACCGCGCCATTACCTTTACGCCGGAGTTTATTCGCTTCGGTGTCGAACATGCGGAGGTCATTCAATGATTACCGAACGGGCCATGCTTGCCGTGATCCATATCAGCATCTGGACGGCGGTCAAACACGATCGCAAAGTCAGCCGCGATGTCGCCAGCCAACATGGAGCGCATCCGGGCGCGGGCCGATACAACAAGCAACTCCTGATGGGCGCGGAGAAGCTCGAGCATCTGCGCACTCTCGCCGGACAGATTCGCCAATACTTCTACAAGATCACCCTGCCGTGGTCGGACGAGGGGTTCCGCCTGTTGCCGGCACACCTCTACTTCGAGCTGGCGGAGCAGATGCGGGAGTTCGAGACGGGCTTCTCCCAGGGCGTCGAAGACTTTCTCGCGGTGTACCCGTCCTACATCGAGCAGGTGCGTCCGGAACTGAACGGCCTCTTTCGCGAAGAAGACTATCCCGCTGCCGACAAGTTGCGGGAGAAGTTTGCTGTCAAGCTGGAAGTCCTGCCCATTCCAACGGGCGAAGATTTCCGCGTCAACCTCTCAGCAGAGGAGCAGACACGCGTCGCTCGTGAGATCGACCGGAATGTCCGTGAGTCGCTCGCTCGCGGAACGGACGATCTCTGGAAGCGACTTCGAGAGGTGGTTTCCCACATGGTCGACCGGCTGAACGAGCCAGATTCACGCTTCCATGCTTCGCTCGTCACCAACGTCTTCGATCTGGTCGACCTCCTGCCGCGTCTCAATGTGAATCAGGACGGCGAGTTGAACCGCTTCGCGGCGCAGATCAAGGAGCGTCTCTGCAACTACTCGGCCCGCGATCTCAAGAGGAACGAAATCCTACGCGTGGCAACGGCATCGGAGGCGGCGGAGATTGTCGCCGCGATGGATGAGGTCTTGCATGACCGAAAGGCCAAAGCCTCGACAGAGGATCCAGACACTCCGACGGCCGAGGACATCATTTCTCATATGTCGGCGTACATGGAGGCGCCCGCTGCGGCATGAACAAGGAATCCAGCACCGCTCTCAGAATCCAGAAGGCGCGCACCGCGCTTCTGCTCGATCATCCCTTTTTCGGTTCGCTCCTGTTTCGATTGAAAGGGCAGGAGCGGCCATCGATCCAAACCATGGCGACCGATGGCGTCTCGCTGTTCTACAACCCCGAGTTCGTCGCGACACTTTCTCAAGGTGAACTGGCGGGAGTCCTGGCTCACGAGGTCATGCATCCGGCGCTGCAACACCACACCCGGCGCGCCGATCGCTCCCTCAATCGCTGGAACATCGCGTGCGATTATGCCATCAACCCTTTGCTTGTCGATGCCGGATTGACCTTGCCGAAAGACGTGCTCCTCGACAACCGCTTCCGCGGCATGAGCGCGGAGCGTATCTACAACCTGCTCGGCCAGGACGAACAAGAGAGCCAGCAGAAATCCGAAACTTCAAACAACTCGGAGCATCCATCCGAGAGCGGAGGCTGCGGAGAAAGCTCACAACGAGGATCAGAAGACGGCCCCGGTGCCCCCATAACACCCGGCGGGATTGGTCAGGTTCTCGATGCACCCTTGGCAGAAGAAGCCGATGGGAAGAACTTGTCCGAACAGGCTCGGGATTGGCAGATTGCGGTCGAACAAGCGGAGAGTCTTGCGAAGCTGGCTGGGAAAGTTCCTGCAGGTCTCGAACGCAGCATCGAGAAAGCCGCACAAGCTGCGGTCGACTGGCGTGAGTTGTTGCGCAGGCTTTGGTCGGATACAGCTCCCGCAGATTATAGCTGGATGCGCCCCAATCGACGCCATATCTGGGCGGGACTGTATTTGCCCGGAACCGTGCGCGAAGGAGTGGGCGAGATCGTCATTGCTGTCGATTGTTCCGGCTCTGTCAGCGCTCGCCAGTTAGGGCTTTTTGAAGCGGAGATCCGCTCTATCCTTGAAGGGCAGCGACCACAGCGGACGCATGTTCTCTATTTCGACGCTCTCGTCCACAAGGTTGATACCTATGAGGCTGGTCAACCGATCCAGCTCCAACCGAAGGGCGGAGGAGGAACGGACTTCCGGCCCTGTTTCCAATGGCTCGATGAGAACGGTATTGTGCCTCAGACGCTGGTCTTCCTCACCGATCTCAATGGCACCTTCCCAAGCGCGGTCCCGGCTTACCCCGTGCTGTGGGCTTCGACTGAGTCGAGGCACGCGCCATTTGGTCAGGTGGTCCCAATGGAATCGGCCTAGTTAGCAGCACTCACTCGATCGATAGCCCGCAAGTAACCACAAGCGAGCCGATAAGATATGTTTGCCATAAAGAGCTTCTCTTGGCTGGACTCGTCAGGGGATCCAGTGTCAGTGCGGTTCAATGCCATCGCTCTCCATATACCGGACGCGGAGAAGTCCTGGCCACGTTGGACGAAAGCCAACGCTGAATGTCCTTCACGCTGATGCCGACTTTGAAGTTGTACTCAACAACGAGGTCACGTAAAATACGTGCAGCACGTAAAATAAGTAAAGGAGGTGGCTCTGTCATGGCACAGGCCAGCAAAAAGCAAAATGTCACGGTCAGTCTGACTCCACAGACCATTCAGAAGGCGAAAGTGCTCGCGGCCAAACGTTCTACCTCGATCAGCGGGCTTCTCGCCGAACAAATCGACGTCCTCGTGGGTGCGGAAGAAGCGTATGAGCAGGCCAAACGGACAGCCCTGGCACTGTTGAAAAAGGGTTTCCATATGGGCGGGGTGATCTCTGTCAGCCGGGCTGAACTGCATGAGCGATAAGACCTTCGTCGACACCAATATTTTGATTTACGCGCATGATCTCGATGCCAAAGCCAAGCATGAGATCGCGAAGGAGGTCCTCCGTGACCTCTGGAGTAGACGCGCCGGCGTCCTCAGTATGCAGGTGCTCCAGGAATTTTACGTAAATGCGACCCGGAAAATCTCCTCGCCTTTGAGCAGGAAGGCGGCTCGTTGCGTCGTGAACAGCTATGCCACTTGGTGTGTGGACACGGTAGCCGAGGACATTTTCATGGCATTCCAGATTGAGGATGAGGCCCGAATCAGTTTTTGGGACGCCCTCATTCTTGCGAGCGCACGAAAGGCCGGCGCAGTGCGAATCCTCTCGGAGGACTTGAACGCCGGTCAACGGATCGTTGGTATAGGCATTGAAAACCCTTTTGCACGCGCCTAGTTGTCCTTCCTGCAAGAGGTGGGTCCAGCACCGGCATTGCGTGCTTCTTTCTCCGCGACTTTCTTAAGGTATGGCCCAACATGGCTCTGGCGCGGCCTCAATCTTCCCATGCCTCCTCGGCTGTGCTGTTCGTAACCGATGGTGACGATTTCCTGCCAAAATATGCAGTTACTCGAAAAGGGTTGGCTGCATCAGCATATCTTCGGCTTCGCGAAAATTGATGAGACCAACGCCAACCAGACGAAAGCGTTGCTGGGGCCCCAAGTCCACTCGCTCCCGGAGAGACAGTGCGATTTTGGTCAATTCGTTGCAAGAAGAGGGAGGAGAACAGGGGGTATGGCTGCGGGTGAGAATATGAAACTCGCTTGTCTTCAGTTTGAGTACCACGGTACGCGCAATGCGCGGTTCCTTGCGCGACGCGGACCAGGCTTTTTCCGCCAGACGGCGTATCGTTGGCTCCATTTCTATCAACGGCACATCGCGCTCGAACGTGTCCTCAACGGAGACGGATTGTGTCGGTCTGTCTGGGACGACTTCGCTATTGTCCAGGCCCCGGGCGAGTTCATACAGACGCAGACCGTGACGTCCGAAGCGGCCTTTGAGTGTCGATAAATCCAAGCCTCGCAAGTCTCCCACCGTCCGTATGCCAAGCTGCTCCAGCTTCTCTCCCGTCACTTTGCCTACACCAGGTAGGCGTCCAACCGGCAGTGGCGACAGGAACGTATCCACCTCACCAGGCTGAATGACGAAGAGTCCGTCCGGTTTGCGCCAGTCGGAGGCGATCTTTGCCAGAAATTTGTTCGGCGCTACGCCCGCTGAGGCCGTCAGATGCAGTTCTTGGCGAATTTGGTCACGAATTGCGCGTGCAACGCGCGTAGCGGTCGCCAAACCAATCTTGTTCTCGGTAACGTCGAGATATGCTTCGTCCAGCGACAGCGGCTCCACCAAATCCGTGTGCCGCTTGAATATCTCGCGCACCAGGCGCGAGACCGCACGATAGCGCGGGAAATCCGGGGGAACGAAGACCGCATCGGGACACGAGCGTGCGGCACGAGTTGCTGGCATGGCGGAGCGTACCCCGAAACGTCTGGCCTCATATGAAGCGGCACAGACCACCGAACGGTTGCCCCGCCAGGCGACAATGACAGGTTTGCCGCGGAGTTGCGGATCATCCCGCTGTTCGACGGACGCATAAAACGCGTCCATGTCGATATGGACGATTTTGCGGACGGTCATCTGCCAACCATCTTATTCCTGGCTTCCAGAAGAGTGCGAAGAATCCATACACGTCGTGAGCGCTGTCGCAGCGCATGTGCTGTGTGTCGACGCGGAGGCCCCGAACTTCAAAGTGTATGAAAAACTACATTCAGCCCAGTCATCGAAAGCAAATGCACGGCTATGGCCCTCCTCACAGGCTGCCACGAACGGTGTACGCGAGGAAGAGTCCCGATGCCGCCGACCCGAAGTCATTCAGGACGTTCTCACGCGCATTTGAAATTAAGCCTGGCATTCTTCTATGAAAGAAGGCGGCTCTGTCGTTTAGGAAGGAGGACGGCGAATGTCTTCAGTCGTTCAGGAAAACTCGTTGTTTGAAATCGACGCGGAACTGGACACGCTTCTTGAGGAGATTCAGGAAGAGATTGAAAGTCAGGGAGAGGCTGGAGCGGATCTCATGGGCCGCTTCCAGAAATTCTGCGAAGCCCACGGCGAGAAAGTGGACCGGATCGGGCGCTTCCTGCGCATGATGGAGGCCCGGATGCTGTACTGCAAGAACGAAGCTGCACGCTTGCAGGAGCGCTCGCGCGCGGCAGACAACAAGATCGCGAGGACCAAGGGCATGGTGCTGTACTACCTCAAGAGCCGCGATCTCAGGAAGATCGAGGGCAGGGAGTTCACTCTGCGATTGCAGAAGAACAGTCAGGGATCTGTGCGCATTATCGATGAAACGCAGGTACCCCTGGCCTTTCAGGAAGTGGATGTCAGAGTTCAGGGCAGCCTCTGGGAATCCGTTTTGGAATGTCTTCCAGAGGACATCAAAGTTGCTCTGTTAGCCTCCACCCAACAGAAAATACTCAATAACGAAGCGATCAGGCAAGCCATCGGACATGGGGAAACCGTGCCTGGCGCGGAGGCGCATCGGGGATCTCATCTGCGTGTCGCCTGAAAACCCGCTTGTCAGCTTGGTGAGCGGCCGACCTTTGAACACAGGGTGAATTACCAGGGCAGTAGTACCGACTGTTTTGCGTGTCAGTTCGAACATTTCCTGGTACGGAAAACAGTCTGCTTTGTCAAAATTTGAAACACAAATATTTTTTTACGAGCGTCAGTTTTTACCCCACATGCCGGGAGTTCGGCAGGAAACGGCCCAAAGTGAGCCTGGATTTCCAAACGTTTGCCTTTGAAGCGTCTACCTACCCGAGATCTTGTCACGAATCTGGTCAAATGTGCCTCTGCCTTGGTCATCGATCCTTGTGGCGATCAGAAACAGCGCCTTTCCCTTGCTTCTTTCCTGCCAGATTTCTCCCAAGGTTCGCTTTTCGCGGGTATCGGGATTATCGGAGTAGAGTTCACCCTTGTATTCGACGACAAGAATGCGTCCATCTTCGAGCTGGGCGACAAAGTCGGGGTAAAAACGGTCGGTAGCGGTCCTGAGCCAGAAGGACGCCAGCGGCTGCCGCTCCAGATTTCGCACCCAATATTGCACCTCTGGCTGGCCATCCAGCGCTTTCGCACAGTCAAATTCCTCGCCTTCGCTCTTCAGTTCTCCTGGCTTCGGATAGTAGTGGCACTTCCACTGATAATTGCCAGCGTAGAGCCAGTTCGCCGGATAATTCCGCGGATCGTAGGAGAAGGAATAGTCATAGGTGGTTTCGACAGCCGCCTGCGGACCGAAGAGGACTTCCTGATACCCGGCTTTGTGTGCGCTTTCTCTGCATTCGCCAATTTCAAATTCCAGTTTTTTGCACAAAAGATACTTGGCCCGTACAAGCGTTGAAATGTCGAATTTCCCGTGTGCAAGTAGGCCCGTCACCGCTCGTTGCAGCCAAGCCAGCATGGTCTCCTGACGAACATCGTCCTGCCGGACCTGTTTGTCCAGCCAGCGGACCAAATCCGACTCCGTCCACGGGACCGGCAGCAGACTCAAGTCGAGCTGATCGGTGCCCATGAATCTCGTCTGTATGCGATCTCCGGCCACATCCAGCTCGAAGGTGCGTGTCGCAGGATCGTAGCGGAAATCGGACAAATACGATTTGCAGGCCAGCAAGTCCCAACTATGCGCATCCAGGATCAACTCTTCGTCAAACAGGCGCAGCTCGCCATCGAAGTGGACGCACAACCGCGGTACTACGAATGCATCGCGCCGGTCCGCTGGCGAAAGCGCTCTCCCCGGATCCACTCCATACTCGCGCAGCTTTTGCTCCAGCACCGGTCGATCTACTGGACTGGCGCCAGCAAGAATTTTCTCCCGCAGGGGCTCGGTGAGCTCTCCATGGATTTCGATTTTTGCTGTGCCGTCCGGCTCTCGATGAATTATGACTTGCTTCAACTCGTGCTGGTTGAGGGTCGTCAAATCCGGTGCTGCGGAGAGAGTGACCGCCATAGGCGCCAGGTCGTCGAAAAGCGGCAGCCCGGCACTCGTCGGTCGACCACGCTCGATCAGCGCATCCGCTTCCACCGCGTCGAAGCCGAGTGCAACCATGCTGGTCTCCAGTTGTTTGGCGGCTTCTGAGAAATTCGGGCTGGAGACATGCGCGTAGGCCTTGTTCAAGTCCTGCGCCTTGCGCCGCCGAACATACGGCATTCGCAACACGCGCCCTAGCAACTGTTCCACGCTGGTTGCGTTATGGATGTTGGCCGTCGAGCAGAAGACATAGGCAAAGGAACAGTCCCAGCCCTCTTTCAGTGCTTGCACCGTAATCACCACTTCAATCGGACACTTCGGATCGAAGAGGTTGATGCCCTCCAACTCACGCTGCGTACCCGTCGCCACGGCAATCTGGTCTTCCGGCAGCCGCTCGTTCTCCATCAGATATTTCTTGACAGCATCCACGTTCGCGGGCCGGTCTTGGTTCTCGGCCTGGATCAGCAGAATGGGCCGGATGTAGTCGAGCTCATCGAGCGCCAATTCCGCCAGCCGCTTGCGCGTCCGCAACGCATCGCTCACTGCCGACTCCCAGGAAGACGCATGTTCTGTCAGCACGATCGGCAGTTTGATCATCGCCTCTGCCTTCAGTTCCGCGGCAGACACGCGGCACAGCACGTTACTCCCAGTCCGCGGATGATTGTCCGGCGTCGCCGTCAGCTCCACAATGCAGCATGGCGCAAGCCGGTTCAGCACTTCAAACGTCAGCGAAGTTCGGGCATTGTGCGCCTCATCCATAATGACCATCGGGCGATGGATCATCATCAGGTTGGCAAAGGAATATTTCACCTTGCCGGCATACGGGCCAGCATCGATTCGCTCCAGTTCCGGCAACGAAACATTCAGCCTTGTGAAATGGTCTTCCAGCGCCTCTTTGTGGGCGTAGACATCCCGTCCCGTCGTGTTTGACACGCGCAGCGTCTGGATCGTCGCCACTACCACGCATACGCTCTCGAGCAGGTCTTGCGGTCGGATGTTCTCAATCTCTTCGATATCGAAGACGCGCACCCGTCCTTCAAATTCCTGGTCCAGCGCCTGCCGGTAGGGATGCTGCGTATCCTTCAGGGCATTCGCGGTTTGTGTGCGGATCGTGTTGCTGGGAACCAGCCACAGCACGACCGGATAATCTTTCTCAATGTAATTCTTTGCCGCAACGTGAATCGCGTATGCACCCAGGATCGTTTTGCCGCCGCCCGTTGGCAGTCGCAGACAGACATACGGAACCGTCTCCAGCCCCGGCACCGTGCGGTATTGCGGCACGCCGCCGTCGCGATCTTCCGCAACCTTCGCAAACGCCCGGGCCGGGTCCCCATACAGGCGCACCTCACCCAGATATTCCGCCAGCTTCTCCAGCGTGCGCTTTTGAAAATCTTTGAGCTGTATCTCCATCAGCGGGCCTTCACATCATAGGGGGTCTGTTTGAAGGTAATGCCAAGCTGCTTCAGCGCAGGAGTACTTATTCGCGAACTCTCGCCGTAAATCACGCACGGGCCATCATGTGGCGGCAACTCCGCCAGCAATTTGCGCGTCAACACATTGCCGCCATCAGTTCGCTTGTCGCCCAGAATGCCGTTGTACAGGAGATAGTAGGCGGTCCCTTCATGCACCCCGAGCAGCGGCGAGCGCTTGCGCTTTAAGGAAAGTGGCGTCCGCGTTTCAGAGAACCAGATGTGCGCGGCAAGATGAGGAAAGCGGATGGCCGGGTTGATCCTGCCATGCTCGTCGAAGATGGGGCTGCCCAATTGATAAAACCGGAATCCGCCACCGCCCTTCCAGCCAACGGCCTCTGAAATGCCACCTTGTTCGCCCTCCACAACTTTCTTCAGGCGCGGTACACAATGCGTGATTGCGTGCTCGCCCATCTCTATGCCAATGTAGCGACGTCCCATTTTGTGGGCGACGGCTGCTGTTGTACCAGAGCCAAGAAAGCTGTCGAGTATGAGATCGCCGGGATTGGAGGCTATGTGCAATATGCGATGTAAAAGCCTCTCGGGCTTAGGCGTATCAAAGGTGTTGGCCGCCCCGAAAACGCTATATATTTCTTTCTTAGCTTCATCGGTGTGTCCTACTTCCTCATGGCTCCACCAAGTCCAGGGAACGAAACCCTCAACTTCGTCCAGGAACCTCACCGTATTCGGCTGGCTATTGTCATCACGGCCAAAAGAGATTCGGCCCGCAGCTTTCAGCTTCAGAAACTCGGGCTCAATTGTCGACCAGCATCGACCTTCGGGTGGTAGAAATACCTTTCCTCCGGGCGCGGTGATGGAGTACATCTGATTTGGCCGATACCCTTGCGCGGTCATTGGTATGCCGCGCCAGCGACGCTCAGGGTGGGGATGCGCGAACTTATATATAGCGGCTTGCTTTTCCGTCAAAGGAATAAGGTTCCTTGATTCCTTAAATAGCTCAGGACTTTTTGCATAGACCATAACATAGTCGTGAACATCTCCTATTGCTTCACGGTTTTCACGGGAATAGCGC
>JAJZKY010000048.1 GCA_021803885.1 Planctomycetota bacterium | reverse complement strand
CGTGAATGCGCTGGCTGCCGCCGATGATTTCACCATAGCCTTCGGGCGCCAGCATGTCCACGCACATCGCCACTTCCGGCCGCACGGGGTCGGGTTGCATGTAAAAGGCTTTGACCTGGGAGGGATAGCGGTGCACCATCACGGGACGGTCAAACTCCCGGGCCAGCAGAGTTTCGTCCGTGCCGCCGAGATCGCCGCCCCATTCGATCGGGCTGCCAGCGGCGCGCAGACGCTCCAGAGCCTCATCGTAGCTGATGCGGGGAAACGGCAGTTGCACGGCCTCGATCGGAGCGAGATTGCGTTCGAGCACGGCCAGCTCGCGCGGACAGGCCTGCAGCACCCGCGCGACCACGCCGGCGACCAGCCGCTCGGCCAGCGCCATGACGTCATCGAGCTGGGCGAAGGCCATTTCCGGCTCGACCATCCAGAACTCGGTCAAGTGCCGCCGGGTTTTGCTTTTTTCGGCGCGAAAAGTGGGGCCGAAGCAGTAGGTTTTGCCCAGCGCCATGGCCGCGGCTTCGGCATAGAGCTGGCCCGACTGCGTCAGATAGGCTTTGTCGTCGAAATAGCCGACCTCGAATAAGGTCGAGGTGCCTTCGCAGGCGGCGGGGGTGAGAATGGGTGCGTCGGCGAGAATGAAGCCATCGTGATCTAAAAACTCGCGCACCGCGCGGATCACCTCATGCCGAACCCGCAGGATCGCCGTCTGGCGCTGGCTGCGCAGCCAGAGATGGCGGTGATCCATGAGAAAATCCACGCCATGCTCCTTGGGCGTGATGGGATACGGGGACTCGGGCGGGACGAGCTGGATGATTTCGAGCCCGGCGATTTCAAGTTCGTATCCGCCGGGAGCGCGGGCATCGGCGCGCACTTTGCCCGTAACTTCGACCGAGGTTTCCTGAGTCAGGGATTTAACCCGGGCAAAGAGTTCGGGAGGCGCGGTTTTCTGAAAGAGCACGCCCTGCACGATGCCGGCCCCGTCGCGAAACTGGGGGAAAAGCAGTTTACCGCTCTCACGCAGGTTATAGACCCAGCCGCGCAAACATACTTCTTCGCCCGCGTATTCGCCCAATCGGGCGATGGTGGCCAGGGGTGGTTGATTCTGGACCTGATTTTCCGTCTTCACTTCTTTCCTGCATGCGCCATGGTCAGGCAAAAGGCCACGGCATTATTGGGGTTGAGCGCGGTGCTGCTGATTTCCACGTTGCGGATGATACCTTTTTTATCAATCACGAAGGTGGTGCGGCGGGCCAGTTCGTAGCCCACGCCCTTGATATCGGCTTTTTTCAAGAGCACCCCGTAGCGGCGTTCGATGCGGCCATCGGGATCGCTGAGGAGGGGGAATTTGACCCCGATCTGTTTGGCAAAGGCAGCGTTGGCGGCGGGAGAGTCCATGCTCATGCCAAGCACGACCGTATGCCGCGCTTTCAGTTTTGCGCTATCAGACTGATAGCCCTGGAGCTCGCTTTTTCAACCGGGCGTGAAGGCCAGCACGTAAATCGCCAGCACCACGTTGTCTTTGCCGCGGAACTGCGCGAGGGAAACCGGGCTCCATTGGTCGCTCAGCAGGCGGAAGTTGGGGGCGCGGTCGCCGGGCTTGAGCTGGGTTTGCGCCATGGCCGGCATCTGCGCCGCCAGGGAAGCGGCCAGCGTCAGCGCGGCCAGACCGGCCAGAACGGGAGCACGGCAGGAGCGATAACACGAAGGAACGGTGAAGCGCATGAGCAAACCGCCTTTCTACTTCTGTTTTTTGGCAAAGCCGCGAATTACATAACGAACCAGCGCGTCAATCTGCCGGGGTGACAACTGGCCCTTAAAAGCCGGCATGCGTCCGGAGCCCAATTTGCCGTGGGTGATGGCGGATTCGAGTTGGGCATCGGTGTGACTGGCCTGCCAGTGGGGGTCGGTAAAGTTGGGGGTGTGAATGGCGGGAAAGCCCTTGCCGGCTGCGCCGTGGCACATGGAGCAGGTTTCCATGAACTGATCATGTGCGGCGCGCGCGGCCTTGCTATTGCCCGCATGCGCGGCGAAAGCGCTGCCCGCGGCAAAAAAAACCAGACTAAAAGCAAGCAGTGCAGCCGCTTTTATGCCCAGACGCATTGGAAATTTTGTTTTCATGGCCTTGCCGCCATTGTAAAGCAAGCCGGTAATTTTGCCGGGATTATTTCTCCACCGCGGCCTCTTCGGCGCGCAGCAAATTATCCCAAAGGCTTTCGTAGCCGGTCCACATGGGCTTGCCGCTGCTGGCCAGATGCAGTTCGGGGACGAAGAGTTTGCCGTGTCCCCAGGTGCAGACATATTCACAATAAGGCGTGCCGCCGAGCAGCACCGAACTATACATTCCTTCGGCCTGGGGCAGGCGCAGACGGCGCATACAGACGCGGCAGCGGAATTTCTGGTCCCAGAGCGCCAGCCGCAGCAGCAAATACGAAGTCAGGCCGCAAAGCGCCATCACCAGCGTATAAGGCCAATCGGTGCCCAGGCGCGAACAGTGTGCCAGCAATTGATTCGGCGCGGGCATCAGTCGGCCATCCAACCAGCCCAACCCCCATGCCATTCCGGCAACGACCAGGATTTTCCCCAACAGTAAAATCCAGTATTTCCAGGATCCGCCATTCCAAAATTTATCTCCCATGCCCGCCTGCCTGGTTTCAATATAGCCGCAATGCCGAGCAGCATAGAAGATGAGGTGAAGAAGCGGAGAGAAGAATCAGCCCGGATAGGGTTCGCCGGGGCGCACGATGCGGATAAAGTGATCGGCAAAGCGGAAATGCGCGCCCGGGAGCCGGGTTTTGGGCATATGGCAGGTGACGCAATCATGCCGCGCCACCGGGCAGGCGCGACCGGGCTTGGCGTGGGTGGGAAGCTGGCCCTGAGTGACATGACAGGCCAGGCATTTGGAGTCATACCAGGCCGGATTCGCATGCACCAGATGATGCGGGTTATGGCAGGCCAGGCAGCCAATGCGGCGGTCGTTGGGGTTCCAGCAGCGGCTCAGGGTCAGCCGGTAGGGCTGAAACCGCACATCAACAATGCCTATGAACTGCGAATTGAAGACCATGCCGGGAGTGCGATGGCAGGAGCCGCAGAATTCCACCTGGCCATTGGAAGAAAGCCGGCCGGGATTATATATATGCAAGTGGGAAAAATTTCCCGCCCGCATGGCGGCCACATGCGCCGAACCCGGGCCGTGGCAGTCCTCGCAGGTCACTCCCGTTCGCGCCTGATCAGGAGTGAACTTGCCGGCCAGAAAGCTGCCGGTGGTATGGCAGACAAAACACTTCTCGGACTCTTTGGGGGAAAGCTGGCGGCCCAGCGCGCCGGAGAGCGAGGCGGGCAAGGGAAGGTCACCCAAGGTGGCATAGAGCCCGGCGATGCGCGGGTAATAGCTGATGCGGCTTTCGTAATAGTGTCCTTTTTTCCGGTATATGTATGTCTGGCCTTCGACGTTGTCGCCAAAAGCCCAAAGCAATTTGCGGGCATAGGCTAAATTGTGTACGGCGTCACTATAAATTTCGCCCTGGGTCGTGTGCCGAAACTGAAAAGTTTTTCCATCATACTTCAGACGCAGATCGGGATGGCGCCGCCATAATTTCACTGCTTGTGGGCGGTTTCCGGCCAGGCCCATCGGGGTTTGCAACTGCGAAGCTTCATTCTGGTGGCATTGTATGCAGACATTAGCGCCGACGTAATGCAGGCCGGGCGGGCCGCCAAATTTGGGCCGCCAATGAGCGGGAAAATCAGGTTTTACGGGTGCGGATTGTGGAGCCGATGGAGTCTGTGCCGTTAATCCCACGGTCACGAAAAGTAAAACCACAGCCAGCCGAATGCGGAGGTGCGAAAGCTGGAAGCTGAATGGAAGCTGAATGTTCAACCTTCTGACCTGACCAAACACCCATACTGTACGAACCAGGGATAGCAAAGGTAACGAAGGCCCACATCAAGGAATAAGCAATTCCGGACATTTTGCATATTTAACAAACGCGAAAAAGTCAAGAGTGGCGGGCAACTTTTTTGCTTCGCCATTCCAGCATCCGGCCAGCGACTCGACCGGGGCTTCGTATGGAACGAAGGAAAGCCTGCACAGTGAGCTGAGCAGACTGAATCCGAAGTTCATGCATTCAGCGATCGAGCTGGGCCGGCAGTGGCTAAAAATGCAGTTCAACCTGAAAAATTCCGGGATTCAATTTGAAAAGAAGAAATGCGAAAAATTATGCCTTTTGAACCCTTGAATTTTCAAAAAATCCGAAAGTATCTGCCCATCCCGCCCCCAGAGAGTTAAGTCCTTTAGAATCAATTTAAAATTGGGGTCAGATAAATCGAAATCATCTGCCCCCCATCCCGCCCCTGAAGCCAAATGCGACAAAAATATGTACTAAATAATACATTTATGGCTACCATAAAAAGGGGCGGGATCCATGAATGAATCCCACCCCTCTCAAGCCGCAGCGGCTGGAATGCAAAGCTCAGAAGTGCAGACTGAACGTGCCGTAGGCGGTAAACGGAGCGCCAGGATAAGCCAGCAGGTATCCGCCAGTGGGAGTGCCGAAGTAGCCGCCAGAGGAGATGTACTCGTACTGGTTGTACTTCGAGTTGAGCAGGTTGAGAAAATTCAGCCGGAAGTTGTAATGCCGGGAGAACGGCAGGTTGAAGGCCAGATTCAGGGTTCCGAAGCTGGGCATGGTCTGGTTGCTGGGGGCGGCGACAGTATTGTCGAAAATATGCTGGGCGCCGGTCCATTGATACCACAGCCGGGGCTGGATGGCGTGGTCGTTGCCGTAGCTCCAATTGTAGTAACCGCCGATGTTTAACAGTTCTTGTGGGACGTAGGGCACGGGCGGGGTTCCCTTGTAACCGGCCGCCTGATAATTGGTGTAGGTGGCGCGGGTCGCGCTGAAGTTGACAAAAACATGGGTGCGGGCGGCGGGGGAATTGTCGAAAAAGGCGTTGATGCCGTTGTATTTGGAGCTGCCGCTGGCAAAGATGGTGTCGCCGTTGGCGAGGCCGATGTCAATTTCCTGATCCAGATAATTAAGGTGGAAATAGTTGGCGCCGAACAGGACTTCCTGCAACGGTCCGGCCTGATAGAAGTGCATTTTGACGCCAGCCTGGGAGTATTCGCCTCTGGAGAGCTGATAGGAGAAGGGTTCCACGGCCTGGAATAAGCCGCCGCCGCCGCCCAATTGGGGCGCCCGCAGGGTTTCCATGTAACCACCGTAGACACTCAGCCAGGAGAGGGGCCGCAGTCCGATATTGAGCGAAGGCTCATAGCCGTGGCGCGAGGCATGGGCGCCGCAGAGCGAGCCCTGATATTTGGCCGCGCTTGAGCTGGGGTTGCCGTTGAAGGCGGCATCAAGGGGGCAACTGTTGAGCTGGGGCACGTTGATCGTAACCCCCGGAACAAAGCTGAAATCACTGAAAGGATCAGTGGTGTAATCCACCCGGAAACCCGTGAAGCGCAGGCCGGGCGTAATCGAAAGCCAGGTCCAGGGATGGATTTTATCCTGCACGAAGAGGGCGTAGTCGTCCTGGGCAAAGTAGGAGGAGCGGAACTTACCACCCGCGTTGACGATTCCCGGGCCACCGCCATCGGCGGGGTTAAAGAAATTATTGCGGGTGTTAAAAAGATTATGGATATAGTAAACCCCGAAATCGAGGGTATTGCCACTGAAATAGTGCGATAACCAGATTTCATCGCCCACGGACGCGGTATGGGGGTTGTTCCATTCCTGGAGCTGCCCGCCGGGATTATAGGCATCGTTGATGCGGCGATGGGTGCGGCGGATGAGCATATACCAGGTCTGATTGTGCAGGGTGGTGCTGGAATCGAGGTTCATCAACTGACGGGAATAAATGGTGGCCAGTTCGTTGGAATCATTCTTGTTATAGCTGGCAAACGGGAGGGTGCTGTAAAAGCCCGAAGTGGCCTGACTATAAAGCGGCGCTCCGGGCTGGCCGTTCATGGTGATATCGGGATTGGCGGCCACGGGAATGACCTGGGGGCGGTAGCCGGAGGTGTAGTCAAAGTAACCGCCGATTTCGAGCACGCCCTGGGTCCAGCTTTTGCTGGTTTTGCCATAGACGGAGCGGTCATAACTGGTGTTGGTGAAGCCATCCGGACCTTTGCGGAAGCTGTCGCCGCCACCCCAGCCGCCGGCCAGGACGCTCGACCAGCCGTGCCAGAGGCCGGTGGTGTAGCGGCCGAAAAGAATTTTCTGGTTATAGCTGCCGTAATTGGCCCATAGCCCCAGGGTGGGATGAACGGTGGGCTGCACCGGAGTGTATTCGATGCCACCGCCAATGTTGTTATACCATCGGCCGACCGGATTGCCGGGGCCATAGGTGACGGTGATATTCTGCAGCATTTCGGTTTGCGGCATGGTCGAAGACTGCCAGAGATTGGTGGAGGGATCGGAGACGGGAATGCCGTCAAAGGTCACGCCCAGGGAGCCATCCTGGGTGTAGCCGCCATAACCACCCCAGCCTTGCATGACACCATTCAGCAGGACGGTGTATTTTGTGGTTCCAGTGTTGCCATAACCGGTGACGGCCGCGCCGGGCGCATAGGCCAGGGTCTGGGCGGCGCCGGCTTCGGGTCCGGCGGCATCCATCTGCAAACGGTTCAGCACGCGTTTGGACAGGCTGCTGTGAAAGACCATATCCTGGCTGGGTTCGACGGTGGCGCCCATGACGGTGCGGGCATGCACGGTCACGATCTGGGTCACCGCGCTGAGACCCAGCGTGGCGTGGATGCGCGGCAAGCGGGCGCCAGTGACGGCAAGCTGGCGGCGGTAGGTGGTGAATCCGGTTTTGCGGATGACCAACTGATAGACGCCATTCCCGACGCGCGCCCGAAAGCGGCCGGCGGCGCCGCTGCTGACATTGACCCGCACTCCGGAGCGCAGGTTTAAAAAACTGATGCGTGCGCCGGCGACAGCACGGCCGGAAGTGTCACGCACCGCGCCCCGCACCGTGCCGAGTGGCCCACCCAGGGCCAGCGCCGGCAGGGCCAGCCATAAGATCCACGCCACAAAAAATAGTTTCCGCATGTTTTCTCCTCGTTAAGAACCGCAGTCATAGGATGAAGGGGAAACATGGGAGCGATCGTTACAATGCGATGACAGTTATAAGTAAGATTCTTTATTGTTACAATACGATGAAAAAGGAATAACAATAATTGCGAAAAAGCCGAAATGGCATGCAGGCGGCTCAGCCGCTGATTCCATCCTGAGAGGCAAGGCAAAAAACAACGGCTTTCCGGTGCCTCCGATTGCTGAGGGCGCTTTCCCCGGCGCCCGAGGCGCGCATACCGGAAGTCAGGCGAGAGGGCAAAGAACTGGCCTAAAATCAATCTGGTCCGCATTATGCCCGCCGCCGCGCCATCCCGCCCATCGCATTATGAAACCAGGATTTACCTACAAGCCCTGGGGCTGGCGCTACCGGCGTTGGCGCTGGCGATCTATGGACTTTTTGTCTGGCCCTGGCCGGCGCCCCTGCGCTGGTTTCTGGGCGTGATTCTGACAGGAACATGGCTGATTGGAGCAGGCATGCTGCGGGAGCGGGTGGCGCGGCCCTTGCAGACACTGAGCAATCTGCTGGCGGGATTGCGCGAAGGGGATTATTCGGTGCGCGGCCGCAGCGCCCGGCATGACGATGCCTGGGGCGAAGTGATGTATGAGTTCAATGCCCTTTCACACCGGCTGCGGGAGCAGCGGATTGGGGCGCTGGAGGCCGGGGTATTGCTGCGCCAGGTGATGGCGGAAATAGATATTGCGATATTCGCCTTCGATGCCCGCGACCGGCTGCAGTTGATGAATCCGGCCGGGGAACGCCTGCTGCAGCGGGGCGAAGAAGCCCTGAACCGGAGGGCGCAGGAACTGGGGTTGGCCGCCTGCCTGGTGGGCGAGGCCAACCGCACGCTGGAACTGGCGCTGCCCGGCGGCGCCGGACGCTGGGAGATGCGCCGGGGCAGATTTCGGCAGTCCGCCGAGCCCTACCAGTTGCTGCTGTTAACCAACCTCAGCCGTGCCCTGCGCGAGGAAGAACGGCGGGCCTGGCTGCGGCTGCTGCGCGTGCTGGGACATGAGCTGAATAACTCGCTGGCGCCCATTCAATCACTGGCGGCCAGCCTGGGGGAACTCTTGCGGCGCGAGCCCTTGCCCGCCGACTGGCGCGAGGACGCGCAGGCCAGCCTGGAAGTGGTTGCCAGCCGGTCCGCCGCGCTGGCGCGCTTTGTCGAGGCCTATACCCGGCTGGCGCGCCTGCCGCCGCCGCAATTGGTTCCGCTGCCGGTGACGGCCTGGATTACCCGGGTGGCGCGGCTGGAGACGCGGTTGGCGATTGAAATTGCCGCAGGGCCCGAACTGACGCTGGCAGCCGATGCCGATCAGCTTGATCTGCTGCTGATCAATTTATTGCGCAATGGCGTGGATGCGGCGCTTGAGACCGGCGGCGGGGTGCGGGTGCGCTGGGGCCGCGCGGGGCAGGCATTGTGGCTGGAAATTGAAGATGACGGGCCGGGGCTGGCCAATCCGGCCAATCTGTTTGTTCCGTTTTTTACCACCAAGCCCAACGGCTCAGGCATTGGCCTGATCCTCAGCCGCCAGATCGCCGAAGCCCATCAGGGCGCGCTGAGCCTGCGCAACCGCGAAGACCATCCGGGCTGTCTGGCGCGGCTGCATCTGCCGCTGGCATGAAGAAATGCAGAAGCGGAAAAACGAAGAATTAAAGCAAGCCCGGAGCGGGCGGCGAAGCCGGGCACCCGCGTGGAAGAAAAGCCAAGAAGCGGAGAAGCGGTCCGAACCGTTACCATAGATAAAGAGGCGGCCAAAATTCCGGCTGCCGATTTTTTTAATCCGTTTCCTCCACTTTCGCATGGACCCGCAATATATACGCAATTTTTCCATCGTGGCCCACATTGACCACGGCAAGAGCACGCTCGCCGACCGGCTGCTGGAGCACACCGGCGCGCTGGCGGCGCGCGAGATGCAGGAACAGGTGCTTGATGCCATGGATCTGGAGCGGGAGCGCGGCATCACCATCAAGGCCCACGCGGTGCGGCTCAACTATCAGGCCCGGGACGGGCAGAACTATGTGCTGAATTTAATTGATACACCCGGACATGTGGACTTTTCCTATGAAGTCTCGCGCAGCCTGGCCGCCTGCGAAGGCGCTCTGCTGGTGGTGGACGCGGCCCAGGGCGTGGCCGCGCAGACGGTGGCGAACGCATATCTGGCGGTCAACCAGAATCTGGAAGTGGTGCCGGTGATCAATAAAGTGGATCTGCCCAGCGCGGAAGTCGAACGGGTGCGGCAGCAGATTGAAAACGTGATTGGCCTGGATGCCAGCCAGGCCCTGCTGACCAGCGCCAAAACCGGCCAAGGCACGCAGGAGGTACTGGAGGCGATCGTGCGCCGCATGCCGCCGCCGCCCGGCCGCAGCGATGCCCCGCTGCAGGCGCTACTGTTTGATTCCTGGTTTGACTCCTATCGCGGAGTGATCCTGCTGGCGCGGGTGATGGAAGGCGAGATTACGCGCGGACAGAAGATTCAGCTGATGGCCAATGGCCAGACTTATACGGTGGAAAATCTGGCCGTGCGCACTCCCAAGCCGGTGGAGATTGAACGGCTGGGCGCGGGCGAAGTGGGTCTGATCGTGGCCAACATCAAGCGTGTGGCCGATGCCATGATCGGCGACACCATCACCGACGCCCAGCGCCCCGCCGCGGCGCCGCTGCCTGGCTTTCAACAGGTCAAGCCCATGGTTTTCGCCGGCCTGTATCCGGTGGAAAGCGATCAGCACGCGGTGCTGCGCGAGGCGCTGGAAAAGCTGCGGCTGAACGATTCCTCGTTTTTTTTCGAACCGGAAAATTCCGCCGCGCTGGGCTTTGGCTTTCGCTGCGGCTTTCTCGGACTGCTGCACATGGAAATTGTGCAGGAACGATTGGAGCGGGAATTCAATTTGGATTTGATCGTGACCGCGCCGGGCGTGCGCTACCGGGTGATTCTGCAGGATGAATCTGTGGTGGAAGTGGATAACCCAGCCAAGCTGCCCTCGCCCAGCGAGCGCAAGCAGATTGAAGAGCCGATCATCACCGCGACGATCATTTCGCCGGAGGAATATCTGGGCGGACTTCTGGGACTGTGCGAGGAAAAGCGCGGCGTGCAGAAGGGATTTGAATATGTGGGGCCGGGGCGGGTGATGCTCAGCTACGCGCTGCCGCTGAACGAGGTGGTGCTGGATTTTTACGACCGGCTGAAGACGGTGTCGCGTGGCTATGCCTCGCTGGATTACCACTTGAGCGGCTATCAGGAGTCGGATCTGGTCAAGCTCGATATCTTGGTGGCCGGCGAACCGGTGGACGCGCTCTCGTTCATTCTGCATGCCGGCCAGGCCTACGAGCGCGGCCGGGCGCTGGCGCTGAAGATGAAGGATCTGATTCCCCGGCAGATGTTCGAGGTGCCGATTCAGGCCGCGATCGGCGGCAAAGTGATCGCGCGGGAAACCGTAAAGGCCATGCGCAAAAACGTGCTGGCCAAATGCTACGGCGGCGATATTACCCGCAAGCGCAAGCTGCTGGAAAAACAGAAGGAAGGCAAGCGGCGGATGAAAAAGCTGGGCAAGGTGGAAATTCCGCAGGAGGCCTTTCTGGCGGTGCTCAATCTCAGCGATTAAACGCCCGACGGCGGCGCAGCCGATCTCCCACCCCCCGCACATGGAAATCCGCGCAATCGAAGATCAATACCGGCCGCCGTTGTGGCTGCGCAGCGGACATAGCAACACGATTTATTCGTATCTGCGGCGGCGGCGGGTAGATTTGCCCGCGGCCGAAGCGGTCTGGCTGGCCGCGGAACCAGGGGTGGAGCTCTGCATCGAAGCTAACTGGCAGCCCCGGCCGGCGCCGGCGCTGCTGCTGGTGCACGGCCTCGAAGGCCACAGCAATGTGGGGTATATGCGGGGGCTGGCGGGCAAGGCCTGGGAGCGGGGCTGGCATGCGCTGCGGCTGAATGTGCGCGGCTGCGGAATATCGGAAGCGAGGTGCCGCTCGCTGTATCACTCCGGATTGAGCCAGGACGTGGATCGCGCCATCCAGTGGGCCCGGAGCCAGCCCCAGATCACGAGGCTGGCCGCGTGCGGCTATTCGATGGGCGGCAATATGCTGCTGCGCTACCTGGGGCAGCAGGGCGCGCAAGCCGGCTGCGTGGCCGCAGTGGCGGTCTCGCCCAGCCTGGACCTGGCTGCTTCGGCCGACCGGCTGCATTTGAGACGTAATTGGCTCTATGAACGCAGGTTTTTGCGCTCGCTGAAGCGCAGGGTGGAGCGCAAAGCACGGGCCTATCCCGAGATCTACCACTTGCCTCCGCTTAATGAGATTCGCTCCATCCGCGAATTTGACGAGCGCATTACCGCGCCGCATATGGGATTTGCCGGAGCGGATGAGTATTATTTCCGGGCCAGCGCGGCGCGCGTGGCCGACGGTATACGCGTGCCCACACTGATTCTGCACGCCGACGATGATCCTTTTATCGTGATTACACCCGAGTCAAGACAGCGGCTGGAAGCCAACCCCGCGATTCGATTCAGGGTTTTATCGCATGGCGGACACTGCGGGTTCATGCATCCCAGCGCGCGGGGAGAAGACGCCTATTGGGCGGAAAACCGGGTCCTTGAGTTCTCCGCTCTATTTTGTTCCTAATGAGAAAGCGCCTGGCGGTTATGGATGGCCCAGGCGCATTTGGACGGCACCGCTTTCATCGGCGGACCGCCGCGCGAGCCGCAGGCGCAGGGGCCTTCGGTTTTGGCCTCGGTCATGCAGGAGCAGGATTTAGTGCCCAGGCAGGCGCAGACATAGACGACGGAGCTATGTTTTTTGGGTTTGGGCTTGCTTTTGAGGGCAAAACCGGAGGAAAACAGCGCCAGCGAAAGCAGCGCCGCGGCGATTGTCAGGCGTGGGGCGTGGTCCAGGGTTTTCATAAACGGCTTCCAATATTCCAGCATGCACCGTAACGCATAGGCGTATATAACCAGTTTCCGAAGATATTATATAGCCGTTACCATTCATGGAATTAAATCCGCAATTCAGAAAAAATCAAGTTCATTCGGGAACTGACTGCCGCAACAATATGAACGCCGCTGGTGCATCCTCAGGATTCCATATGATCATGCAATTACGAAAAATGCTGGCGCCGGCTTTGGCGCTCGGCTGCGGGTTGACGCTGTGGGGCGCGGGTCACCGCGCGCAGCGGCCGCCGATTCGGGTGGTGGTCGCGGCCCATGGCACGGGCAATTATCCGACCGTGCAGGAAGCCATTGACCATGCTCCGCCGTCGGGGCCGCGGCGGCTGATCATCGCGATTGAGCCGGGGATCTACCGCGGCCGGATATCCATCCCGCAGGACCGTCCGCGGGTGACGCTGCTGGGGCTGGGGCGCAGCGCCAAAGACGTGGTGCTGACCTATGATCTGAGCGCGCGGCAGGTGGGAGGGACATTTTTCAGCAGCACGGTGGATGTCGAGGGCGAGGGATTCCAGGCAAAAAATCTGACGATTCAAAACAGCTATGGGCCGGGCTCGCAGGCGGTGGCGATTTCCGTACACGCCGGCCACGCGATCTTCGACCGGGTGCGTCTGCTGGGTTATCAGGATACGCTCTATGCCGCCAGCGGGCTGCAATATTATCGCGACTGCATGATTCAGGGCGCGGTGGATTTCATCTTCGGCAACGCCACCGCGGTCTTTGACCACTGCCAGATCCGCACCATCGGCCACGGCTATATCACCGCACAGAGCCGGCGGTCGCCGCGGGCCACGACCGGGTATGTGTTTTACCGCTGCCGCATTACCGGCCACCGCGCCAAGCCAGACGTGTTTCTGGGCCGGCCCTGGCGGCGGTTTGCGCGCGTGGTCTATCTGGATTGTTATCTCGGCCGCGCCATCCGGCCCAGCGGCTGGAATGACTGGGATCACACGGCGGCCAAC
>JAJZKY010000852.1 GCA_021803885.1 Planctomycetota bacterium | reverse complement strand
TCAAAACAACAATCGCCAATAGAATCAAGCGATTCTGAACACGCGGAAAATGTCTTGGCGCGCCGCTGGGCGCTTTTGGCGCAGAATGACGGCCGCTTGGCTGACTTGATTGACGGCTGGGCGAAGCTCCCCGACGCCATGCGTGACGCCGTAGTTCACATCGTTATCGCCGCCAGTAAGCCGTTTGAAAGCGTTTGACCAGTTTAGTTAAAGCAATGCTTGATCTATCTATCCCAAATCAAACAAATGTAAGGCAAGCAGGGACCATTTAGCCGTGACGAATAGCCCTGTTGGCTGCGGAGTTGAACCATGACGAGTTTTTTTTGTATGGTGGCGGATGGATTGGGGCGGCTCTTGCCGAAGCTGGTCTGCCGGGAGCGATAACAGGTGCCCTTAGGGCAGATCACCGAACTCCTCAAATCGCCACAGCCGCTCGCCACCATGCTCAATGCGTTTACGAACCAGCGCCGCGACGTGGTACTGTCGGGGCCGTAATCATGGGAATAGCATCGGTCCAATCCAGTCACTATGTGAAGTTTTATAGCAAAAAAACTTGCCGACCATGGACTCTGAACCGACTGACAAACAGTCGATCCGCCAGCACTGGCCCCAGTGCTGGGCTGATGAAAACCTTGACATTTTGGGTAATAAATGATGTAGTGTTGGTGCGTTAATGTGTTGCGCCGTGACAACGGATTGTCGGTGATAGGAGTGTGGTATGGATGCGATCAGCCAGGATGGCGATAAGAAAAAATACCCAACCCCACGTTGGGTTCAGGTCTGGTTTCTACAACGCAGCCGGGACAACTGGAAAAAGAAGTATAAGGAATTGAAGTTCGAGGCCAAGCGTATGCGGAATCGCGTCAAGGACGTGACCGACAGCCGGGAGAATTGGCGTGGGCAAACCGAACAACAGGAGCAGCGAATCAACGAACTTGAAGCGGAAAATGCCGCCTTGCGAGAGCAGGTGGCTAAAAAAAAATACTGACCGCGTGATGAGGTCGCTGCCGGCTGATCCACCGCTGGCTGGCCATGGGTTTGGTGTGGAAGCGATCGGGTTGTCGCTGCGACTGGTACAGGCGGGGGTCTCGTTGCGTGGTGTGCCACGGGTGCTGGAAACGCTACGCGATGCGTTGGGCTGGACCTTACCGGTGCCGCACTGGACGACGGGGCGGTTATGGCTGCTGCGGCTGGGCCACGCGGTGCTGAACGCCGCGAAGGAGCCATCCGATGATTGGGCGTGGCTGATCGATCACTCGGTACAGATTGGGCAGGAAAAGTGTCTGGTGATTGTGGGGATTCGCTTGACTGATTTACCGCCGCGCGGGCAAAGTCTGAGGCATGAAGACCTGAAGTTAATCGCGTTGCTGCCGGCGAAGAGTTGGACGCGATTCCAAGTGGATCAGGCGTTGGAACAGACTGCGGTAGATACGGGCCACACGCCACGCGTGATCGTTGACGACCATGGAGCGGACATCAACGGCGGCGTGGTGCTCTTTCAGCAACGGCATCTGGAAACCGTGGAGATATACGATACCAAGCACAAGGCCGCGTGTTTGTTGAAGCGGCGGTTGGAGAACCACCAGCGCTGGCGGGAATTCCAGACTGCCGTTGGCCAGACCCGTTGTGCGGTACAGCAAACGGAACTGGCGTTTTTGGTGCCGCCCGGTCCCAAGCCCAAGGCGCGTTTTATGAATCTGGGGATGCAACTGAAGTGGGCAAACCATATTCTAGCGATCCTGCGTGAACCACCACCGTCCATGATGCAATCGGTCAGTACAGCGAGGTTAAATGAAAAACTCGGCTGGATAGAAGCATTCGCCGCCGATGTCTCCGCGTGGTCGCAATGGCAACAGGTGGTCGATGTCACCGTGGCGTTGGTCAGTGAGCAGGGGCTTTATCGGGGCGTATCGCGTTTGCTGGTAAAGCAACTGCCACAAGGTAAGACGTTATGCCATAGCGCCAGAGTGTTGGCGGCGGAGTTGATCCGCTTTGTGCGATCCCAAGAATGCCGGACTCGCACCGGCGAACGCTTCCCCGGCAGTACGGAAATTCTGGAATCGTGCTTTGGTAAATTCAAATCCCGGCGCGCCGGGAGAAAAACAGCAATCGCGCGGCGGATTCACCCAATTGTTACTGGGCTTCGGCGCGTTACTGACACGGGCAACAACCGACACCGTAAGGCAAGCCATGCAGGCCAGCCGCACCGCTGAGATACGAGCATGGGCCAAGCAGACGCTTGGTGTTACACTCTTTGCACAACGCCAACGCGCCTTTGCATGCGCAACAAATATGGGACGAATGACATGAGGAGATATTCATCAGGCCACCCCAGTGCTGGCCAATCATCAGAGAATCGCTAGATCGGAAAACGGAATCATCAAATTCGCACTTCCCGGAACCCAGTGATCGGCCTCTCTCGCAATGACCACCTCCAGCAGTATGCAGCGCCGCCTAAAATAGTTGCTTTTCTGTCGGGATCGGTATATTGTAACCGCAGTAAGGCTAACTAAGTGAGACTTTATGGATACACAATATACCGAAAGACCTAAGGGGATCGACGCCTCGAACCGTGCCCTGCTCGACCTGTTAATCCGTTCGATTTCCGGTCCCTTTACACCTGCACAGGCGGCAAGACTGCTCTCCGTTGATGTGTTGCGTGCCAGAAAATTGCTCGCTTACCTCGCCTCTCGTGGCTGGCTATCCCGAATCCGCAATGGCCTTTATACCCCAATCCCGCTTGGCGCAACTGCGCCTACACA
>JAJZKY010000851.1 GCA_021803885.1 Planctomycetota bacterium | reverse complement strand
GTCCGGCGCAGGAGTGGCAGCGCGATCGCTTTGAGCTGGCCAGTCTTCCAATGTGGCCACACGCTCGGGATGCTTGCGGCTGTGGACGAGAAACCCGGCGCCGTGTTGCGGCATGGGGTCTTGATCCGTCGGTTGATAGCGCAGATCTACGCTCCAACGCACATGATTGGATTGGTTGGGGGTGGAGGAATGAACCAGACGATCATTAAAAAGTATGGCACTCCCCGCCTTGACCGGCAAAGCCACAATATTGGCTTTTTGGGTTAGAGATTGAATGTATTTTTCATCCACCTCCAGGTAGGAGGTGCCGGTAAGCGATTCATGATGGTAATCCAGAACCCGCTTTTTCTGCGTACGCGGAATCACGTGCAGGCAGCCGTTTTCATGCGTGGCATCCACCAGCGGAATCCACACCGTGATGACGGGGTTGGAATTGGCATCCGGCCAATAGCTTTTATCCTGATGCCACGGAACCGCTCCGGCCGCCACTTTCGGAACCTTGGGCCGAACGTTGTATACCGGATTGGCAAAAAGTTCCGGGCCGATGAGCGATTCCACCGCTCCCACAATTTTAGCATTAGACATGAGGATGAAGTAGCCGGGTATGCGGTCGCGCCAGCTACGCCCATATTGCAGAAAATCTTTATCCGTCAGACCATCAAACAAGCGCGCCAGCCGCGTGGCAAAAGGCTCATTTTCCAACTTATTTTTAATTTTGCCGTCACGGAACAACTCGTCGGCAATCTGGTTGACCTTCTCGGTCATGGCCGCGCGGGCGGGAGCCATATCGGCATCCGTCAGCAGATTTTCGATCACGAGATAACCTTCGCGGTCATAGTGTTCAATTTGTTCGGCAGTCAAGGTGCCGCACTTGGGGTCGCGTTCCATCATCAATCCTTTCACTCATGCTGATGCCAAGCTGGCAGTCCATTACCATAAATTATACTTGGCCTCGTGCACCTGTTCAATGTTTTATCAAAGCGGACATCTTCGATAATAAATCGTGGCCAAGACCGAGGCGTTCTGTTTAACACCGCAAGGAGCCCGGCCCATCGGCATCACGTGACCAGTATCCCACGGACATCTCCACCCGCTTGCCTGGATTTTGGCCCTGACTGGGGCCTGCATTGAATAGTTGTCACAATCTCTGGCACTAACACCAAGGCCGTACTATCGGGTCATGGGAGACTCGTGGCCCGTTCCCAGCCATAAGCGAATGACGCGTACCTGATAAATCGCGTTGGGCGCATACGAGCTTTTCCTGGCCCGCAACACCTGACCGAAAACTTCTACCTCCTGCCCTGGTGAAAAGCCGCTGATGCGTGACGCGGGAGTCAGGATAAACCGTCCGCCGTATGGATCGTTACTGACCGCCCCGGCATAACGCAAGGTCCAATGGCCGGCCGAGCCTCCGAGATGATTGAGCCGGCCAAACACGATTCGATAATGCGGGCTGTGCCAGCCGGGGCGACCCGGTGGATACGTGTTCAAACTTCCGCAACCTGCCAGCAGAAAAACCAGGCCAAAGCTTGCCACTATCGCAACGCATTTGCACACCATGATATTCCAATCCTTTCAACCGTCACGCAAACGGTCTCCAGCCGCTTGCCCCATGGCCGCCTTCCCGCCCATCAGGTTCTCTCACCAACGGCATGAACCATCAGGCCATTGGTGGCGCCTGCGGTACCCAAGGGAGCTCCGGCGACGATCAACACGCGATCTCCGCTGTTGGCCCAGCCCCTTTTTAGCACCAAATCATCCACCAGCAGCGGCAGATCGTCAAAATGCGCGGGAACCTCCATTTGCAGAGGAACTACGCCGTAGTATAAAGCCATACGTCGCACCGACGCCGCATCGGTGGACAGAGCAATCACCGGTAAGGAAAACCGATTTTTGGACAAAAAACGCGCTGATCCGCCAGCCTGCGACCATACCACCACCAGGCGGGCGTCCATATCGCGTGCAATCAGTTTGGCGCCATGCGCAATAGCCGCTGTTTGATGGTGCGTCATCTGCAGCAGCCGCGGCGGTGGCCACTCGATGCCGTTTTTATCCATGTACTCTTCCGTCCTATGGGCAATTTGCCGCAGCGTTTCCACTGCCGCCACCGGATAACGCCCCGTGGCCGTTTCCCCCGAAAGCATCACGGCATCGGCCCCATCGAGAATGGCATTGGCAACGTCTGATACTTCCGCACGTGTAGGCGAAGGATGCTCCACCATGGACTGGAGCATCTGCGTGGCCACAATCACGGGCTTGCCCGCATCGTGCGCCGCCCGCACCACCTGCTTCTGCAACAGCGGCACCGCGGTCAACTCCATCTCCACCCCCAAATCTCCGCGAGCCACCAGAATCACATCGGCCGCATTGGCGATCGCAGCAATGTCCTCCACCGCCTGCGGCATTTCAATTTTCGCAACCAACGCGATATCCGCATCGCGGGAATTTAAGTAAGCTCGAACCGATTCCACGTCTTCACTGCTGCGTACGAATGAAAGGGCCAGATAGTCGATTTTTTTCGCAATCGCCCAGTCGATGTCAGCCCAGTCCTTATCCGTGATGCTGGCAATATGCAGGTGTGTGTTCGGCAGGTTCAAACCCTTGTTGCCCAGAATCACTCCACCGGTAGTCACCTTGCAGCGAATCGTGTCGGTCTGTTTGTCAATGACCAGCGCCCGAATCATCCCATCATCAATGAGCAGCTTCTGGCCGGGTTGCACATCATCAATGAGCACGGGACAGTTGCAGCTAAAAATCCCGGCCTTG
>JAJZKY010000850.1 GCA_021803885.1 Planctomycetota bacterium | reverse complement strand
TTCAAGGCGTCACCGACGGGCTTCGCCTCGTCTTCCGTGACGGCCAGACCGACGACGCCCGTTACGCCTGCGGCGATACCATGTAGACCCTGGAAGACATCAGCATACTGCTGTGAAGACAGCACCGTCGTCGCTCCACGTAGCTTGCGCGTCTTCGTCGGCGTCTTCGTCGCGTTACGGCGCCCAGCGTCTACACCCGAACTCGTAGCGTCTACCGGAGCGTCTACAGCGTCTACCGGTGTAGACGCCTGCTCCGCCTTCTTTCGTGCCCGGTAACGCTGTTGACGTAGACGCCTTGCTTCACGGGCCGCGTCCTCACCCGTTACGCCGTCACCGGTCTCTGCAAAGTAGGGGGTGTCACTCATCCACATCCCTCACCACATGGGCGCCGAAGACGGTGATGTAGAGCCATGAGCCACCCTCCACCATCGTCGGGATGGCGTACATCAGGAATCCCCGGTAGACGTAGATGCGGGTGGTGGGAAGGTTCACCCAATCTCGTCCGCCAACCCGATCTCCAGGATCTCGTTTGCGTCGAGCCACCAATCCTTCCTAGCCCAATGCTCCCGAAGGTACTCCTTAGTGGTCTTCCCACCGCAGCGGCTGACGTAGATGTTGAGTATCCGCTCCTGGAGGGCCTTGGCGAAGGCCACCTCATCCTCCAGGTCCGGCAGCTTGCCCAGGGCCACGGTACTTATCTCATGGATCAGGGTAGAGGTCTCGGAACCGATGATCCGCTTGTCACCCGCCTGGAAGAGGATCGTCGCGGCGGACGCGACCATGCCGCGACCCACGGTGGTGATGTGGTGTCCCTGCTTACGCAGGCTGAGCAGGTGGTCATAGGCGCCGAACGTGGGGATCACCTGACCGCCGGGGCTGTTGATGATGATGGTCATGTCGCACCCCGGAGCATCCACGGCCCATGCCTGCGTAGTCACAATGAGCTTGGAGCAGGTGCTGGGATCCATCCCGGTGTCGAAGGTGTAGGTATGGAGCCAGAAGGGGTCGGTCTTCAGCAGACGCTCGGCCCGGACCTTGGAGCTGTAGTCCATACGCTCGGCTTCCAGGTTGAGGCGTTGGGACTCCAGACGCATCGCGTCCAGCTCCTTCTGCGTCGCCAGCTCCTGCTCCGCGAGCTGACGGTGGACCCGGCTGAGGTCTGCCTCGGCCCGTTTCAGCTCCGTAACGGCAGAGCGGAATTCCTGTTTCGTAGTGTCGGGGACGGTGGTAGATTCACTCATGTGAGGAGGATACCACAAGACTGATGCACTCAATCGCGGAGAACCAACGCGACTTCCTTATGGCGATACTGGAACAGGCAGCCGATGACCGCTACAACCGGGCGCCCGAGATCCGTCAGGATGCGCGTGACTTCCTAGAGGACCATACAGATAACGGGGCACTCATGATGTACCTGCGCCTACTGAGACAGGTGGATGATAGCGTTCTCCCTGGGGTACAGCGTATCCTAGGGGTATGAACGTAAACATCAACTCCAAGGAACTCGGTGCGTTTGTCACAGCGACTGGTGCGGCGGTGGCGGCAGGTTTCGTCGCTTTCGGTCATTCTAGCCTTGCGGATCCTGCTCAGGCTGCGTTTGTGGCGGTCGCGGGTCTGGTCGTCGCGGTGATCCACAACGGTCTGCTGAAGAACTCTGCCGCGAGCAAGGCGCCCGCTGCGTAATGCTCCCCGCCAAGCTGGGGCAGGTGGAGACCGACGCTGCCGAGGCGCTGAATGCCCCTGGCACCTGGGCGCCGAAGTTCAGCACATCGGTCACCGAGGTTGGCCCTTCACCCTCCGAGTATGATCCGCAAACGGGGCCGGGGGGTGACCACACGGTTGCACTACATGAGACCGCCGCGCTCCACACTAGGGATGTTGCGGTCGAGCTGGCTGCTGCACTCGCGGAGCTGGTGCAGCCGGAACGATGGTCCAGCCCACCCATCAGTGGAGCCGGGGAGGGGGTGCCCATTCCCCCGTATGCTCGGGTGCTGATCGTGCAGAATCCGACCGCCGGGCCTCTGAACCTGACGGTTGGGCAGCTCCAGCACGTCATCCCCACGAAGGTCACCGAGACCTACCCTGTCCTGGGCGCCAACCAATTCACGGCGGATGCGGGACTGGTTGTTACACTTAGTTCGGACTACCGCGATGCTCTCGCGGTATCTGGTGCTCTCTGATGAGTGATGAGATTGAGATTCGCATACCCGAACCGGAACCGGAACCGGCCCCAGAACCAGATGAGCCGGTCGTCGTCGTCGCACCGACCGTGGTGGTCCCACCCGAGCCTGCTCCCCCACCTGCACCGGATCACTCGGCTGAGCTGGCATCCCTTCGTAGTGAACTTGCTGATCTTCGTGCAAAGGTGGATGAGCTAGTGACTGCGGCCCAGGCTGCTATCGCTGCTGAGGCGCAGGCTGCTGCCGATGCTGCGGAGATGGCTATAGAGGAAGAGTCCGAGCCGGAAGAGGGCATCCCTGACCTGGAGGAACTGGACGAGCTGGACCGGGAAGGCATCCTCAACGGTGAACGTTTCTGGGACAACATCATCTAGGTGAGCGAATGTGTCCGTTGATGCCTCGGAGCTGGAGCAAAACGAACCGGTAGAGACTACGGAAGTAGTCGAGGACGAAACGCCCTCCGCGACCGAGCAGTACCCCGACCTCTACCCATCGGCTGATGTGGACCCTCCGTTCCTCTCGGCTGACGATGCCCGCATGAATCTCCGCACCTACTACGAAAGCAGCAAGGCTCACGGAACGGCTGATGAGG
>JAJZKY010000849.1 GCA_021803885.1 Planctomycetota bacterium | reverse complement strand
TTGGGGCTGCGCCGGGACGGGGATCCGCCGGAGCGCACGCCCTTTTGGATCAAGAAATTGGAAAACATTAGTGGGCCGGGCATCATCGTCTACGCGGTGACGATTACGGCGGCCTCGATTTATTGGGTGATGTCGATCGACGTCACCTGGTTTTCGACTGTCTATGGCCTGCTCTATCTGGTCGAGCAGGGCTTCCAAGTGCTGGCGCTCGCGATCATGGTCACGATTGCGCTCTCCAAAGCCGAGCCCTATAAGACGATCCTGCGCCAGACCGAGCAGCACGACTTGGGCAAGCTGGCCTTTGCCTTCGTGATGCTGAATATCTACCTGGCCTTCGGGCAGTGGCTGATCATCTGGTCGGGCAACCTGCCCAACGAGATCAACTGGTATCTGGACCGCATTCGCGGCGGTTGGGGCATTGTCATCACGACCGATTTCATTCTGCACTGGCTGGTTCCCTTCACGCTGTTGCTGTCGCGGGATCTGAAGCGCAACAAGAAGCGGCTGACACTGGCCTGCATGGTGATGATCCTGGCCGTGGCCGTGAACCAGTTCTGGTTGATTGAGCCCAGCTTCAAGGGTGCGGCGCGCAACCTGCACTTCAGCTGGGGAATTCTGGAGTACGCGGTTGTCCCCGTGGCCATGATGGCCTTCTGGGTAGCCTATTACTGCATGCGGCTGAAGACGCGGCCGCTGGTGCAGACCAACGATCCGCATCTCAAGGAGATCCTGGAGCCTGAACATGCCATCGCCTAACAACGGAAGCCTCGGACAGGACCCCGAAGAGCACAAGCAGGAAGAGATCGATACTTCCCTGGGCTACGAGGCGAAAGATGTCCGCGTCGTAGGAGTTCTGGTGTTTATCGTCGCGCTTGGTGTCTTCGCGGTGGTATCAGCGGTGCTCTGCTATGGCATCGGGAAGGTAATCAACGCGCATATGAACAAGGAAGACGGGCCGACCAGCAAGTGGGCCAAGGTGGTGAACATACGCCAACTTGGCAATCTGCCTTCCAACCCGGCGATGCAGGACAAGGTGGCGCAGCTCATGCAGAGCTTCCCCACGCCGCAGCTGCAGATCGACAACGGCGACCAAGAGGTCGCCAACCTGCACGCGCGCGAGAACCTCCTGATGGATCACTATAGCTGGATCAACCAGGCCAAGGGGCAAGTAAGGATTCCCATTGAGCGGGCCATGGAACTGATCGCGCAACAAGGATTGCCGGTGGCGCCGGCCTCGAAGCAAGAGGTGCTGATGACAGGCGACTCGAGGCCTGTGGTGACCATGCCGCTGACCGATGGGTTTGCCCCTACCGGCTTCGAACAGCAAGAGGCGGAACAGCGCGCCCTGACGGCCCGCGAACAGGCGAGCAAGTAGAAAGCGCGTGTGGCGCGCGCGAGGGACTGGTCGGCGCGGATCGGAAGGTCGGCCGGGAGAAAGAGAAGACGAACAATGTGGAGCAAGGGGACAATCCGGAGAAGCCGGCTCGGAGTTGGAGTTGCCGCGGCGATTGTGCTGTGCTCGATGGCGGCAACGCCTCCTCTCCAGGCCCAGATTTCAACCTACGGCCCCAAGGGCCTGCCAGCGATGAACACCAGCATGGGGCAGGTGGACACCACGCCGTCCATTCTGAAAGGCGTGGGCATCGCCCAGCATCTGAACTATCAACTACCGCTCAACCTTACCTTCACGGACGATCACGGCAAGCTGGTTCCCTTAAAGAATTATTTCGGCAAAATTCCCGCACTTCTTTTACTTGTCTATTACCGCTGCCCGATGCTGTGTTCGGAAGAAATGGAAGGAATGACGAGCGCGCTGAAGATGATCAGTTTCCGGCCGGGCAAAGACTTCAACATTGTTGTCATCAGCATCGATCCCACGGAGACGACGGCGATGGCCGCGGCCAAAAAGGCGGAGTATCTGAAGATGTACGGGCACCCGGACACTGCCTATGGGTGGCACTTTATGACCGGCACGCAGGCCAATATCGACGCCATCACCAAAGCCGTCGGATTCAAGTACGTCAAGTTCAAGGTGCCGGGGACGAACGTGACGCAGTTTGCCCACGCCAGCTCGCTGGAGATTGTGACGCCGCAAGGAAGGCTGGCGCAGTACTACATGGGCGTGGAGTACTCGCCCAAGGACATGCTGCTGGGGCTGGACGAGGCCTCGGACAACCGGATCGGGTCGCCTGTGGACAACATCCTTACGTACTGCTTTCACTACAATCCCCTCACCAACACGCACGATCTGATCATCTCGCGCATCGTGGAGGCAGGCGGAATTTTCACCATTTTGATTTTGGGCGGGTTCATGCTGGTGATGTTTCGCAGGGACCAACGGCAGGGCCATCATGCCGGACCACCAACGTATGCAGCCACAAGGAAAGTGAACGGATAACGGAATGAGTCACATCAGCCCAGTACTCTGGCAGTTTCTATCAAAGTGGTTGCAGCACTTTCCGCTGTTTCCTCCCGAGGCGTCAACGATTGCGCCCCAGATGGACGCACTGTTTTTCTTCCTGGTCCTGATTAGCCTCGTCGGCTTGACGCTGGTCGTGCTTCTGGTGGTGGGCTTTTCTGTCCTCTACAGCAAGAACCGCCATCCCAAGGCAGTGCAGATCGAGGGCTCGACGCTGCTGGAAGCCACCTGGACCATCATTCCATTGGGCCTGTTTCTGGTGGCGTTTGTGTGGGGGGCGCTGATTTACTTTAGGGTTTATACGCCGCCGCCCAACGCCTTGAACATCTACGTGGTGGGCAAGCAGTGGATGTG